>JBDKHH010000310.1:0-16171 GCA_039797785.1 Bacteroidota bacterium
ACTTACACAGTTTTTGCTTATAGCGAAGTGTTTCACACAGGAGCAAATGCTACGAATAATGATGATGATTATTACACCCTTGAGCCTGTTTCACAAACGTTTGAAGTGAAAAAGAAAGAAGACTTTGATTTGGGCACAATTACCTTGATTAAATAAGAATGAAAAAGTATTTATTCATCTTTTTGATTCTGCCAATTTTCTCAATTGGACAAACCAATTCCAATATGGTTTGGACAGAGATTGGTTTGGAAGGCTCTTTTACAAAGAAATTGAGTTGGGCAGCAGATGTGACTACTCGCTTTGGAAATTTAGGTGTTAACACCTTTTTCCCTCAAGTTGCTGTTAAATACAAGGTTACCAAATGGTTTCGTCCTAGTGTCGATTTTAGAACTGTTTTTAATCATCAAAATGATGGCAACTATGATTATTCGAATCGCTTAAATTTAAACGCCGACTTTAAAAAAGCAGTTTCAAAATTTGAACTTGGTTTTAGAATTCGCTATCAATATTCGTTTGGTTCTGTTTTTTCGACTGGTTCATATGATCCCGATTTTGATCAGGCCATTCGTATTAAACCTTCGATCAGTTATGATATTAAGAAAAGCATCTTATCACCTGTAATCAGCGCTGAGTTTTTCTATGATCCTTCATTTGGTCAATATGGACGTCAATTCACCAAGATAAGAACCTTTGTTGGTGTTAAAATGGATTGGAAAAAACCATTTGATATTGCAGTGGGTTATATTTTTGATGGAAAAATGAATGTCCCGAATCCTAGTAATCGTCACATTTTAGCGCTATCATTTGCCTATAAAATTGGTGAAGAGAAATAAACAGTATTAGTTTTCTTTTCCTGCTTCTTCAACCAACAGCGTAACATCTAAAATCTCATCGATTTTTGATTGCGTAATCCCTTGTTCCAATACAAAGGTGTATTTACCTTTTTCTGGCATTTTACGCTTTTTGAATTGTAAACTCGTCTCTACAACCGTTCCTGTTTTAGTACCTGCCCATGAACCGTCTTGATTGGCAATAATTAATTCAAATGGTTCGCGTGCTTTATCGCCTTTTGGTGTTGTTGTACACATGTACATCCAAAGATTACTGAACTTATATTCAGTTGTTGTGCGAATGGTAAGAATAAAATTGTATTCCTTAGAAATATCTTGAATATCAATAGTAAAGCTTGGTTTCACATTTTGTGCCCATTCGCTTTTATCGAAAACATACGACTTTTCAAAGGTTGGAGCATTTTCACACCCAGTCAACAGACCGAGTGCGAAAACGATTCCTATTATTTTATTCTTTGTTACCATCACTTGCGTTTGGATTAGAATTTGGTTTTTTCTTTGGGCGATTTTTACGTCGCTTATTTGGATTTGGTTTTACCGCTTCACCTTCAGCACTTGGAGTAGTTTGAGCTACTTGTGGCTTCGGATTCGATGGCTTTGGTGCTTGTTTCTCACGATTCTGATTAGGATTCGCTTGAACATCTTTCACTTGCGCTTTATCCGCAGGGCGATTTCCAGGTTTTTTCTTTTTCTTCTTCGCTTTGAACGCATGTTCGAAACGGTTCAAGCTGTCCTGACCAACAACATTTGAATAATCAGGCTCTTTTACTTCAATTTCGTGAACATATTCGTTCAATTCTTTCGGTTTCTTACCGTCTGCATTCAATTTTGCAATTTCTCGCACGCGTTCAGGTGCTAAAGCAATCAATCCAGCAGCCGAATTTCCTTCGTACGCATACCACATTTGACGTTTAAATACATCCGTTTTTACGTGATACGCATTTCCGTTTTCTGTTTGAAGTTTCGTATCCGATTTTGGAAAAGACTTGATTGCATCCAAGTACATATCCAACTCGTAATTCAAACAACACTTCAACTTACCGCATTGTCCGGCTAATTTTTGCGGATTTAACGATAATTGTTGGTAACGTGCTGCTGATGTTGATACCGATCGAAAATCTGTTAACCAAGTTGAGCAACACAATTCACGACCACATGAACCAATTCCTCCTAAACGAGATGCTTCTTGGCGTGAACCAATTTGACGCATTTCAATTCGAATTTTGAATTGATCGGCCATGTCTTTGATCAACTGACGGAAATCTACGCGACCTTCGGCTGTGTAATAAAACGTTGCTTTTGTTAAATCACCTTGGTATTCAACATCCGAAATTTTCATTTCCAATGCAAGATTCACCGCAAGTGTACGTGATTTATACATCACTTCTTTTTCCAAAGAGCGTGCTTGTATCCACTTATCAATATCTTCTTGATTCGCAATACGCATGATTTTTTTCGCTTCCATCGGTTTGAAACCGGCAGCTTTCTTTTTCACTTGTATTCTGGCTAGTTCTCCCGTCACAGACACGACACCAACATCGAAACCTGGACTCGCTTCAACCACGACAACATCGCCGACTTGAAGACTTAAACTTTTAGAGTTTCTAAAGAAACTTTTTCGACTATTTTTAAATCGAATTTCTACTATATCGTAGGCTGTTTGACCGGTTGGTAACGCAACGTTCGCTAACCAATCATACACCTCAAGTTTATTACAACCGCCAGAACTACAAGTGCCATTATTCTTACAACCGCGTGGAGTTCCTCCTCCACTACTGCAATTTGAACAGCTCATAATTCTTTTTATTAGTTGTGTAAAAATAGGAAATAAATCACAGAAAGTTTTGTGTGAATGAAAATAGAATTACCAACTATGCAAAGTGGATATAACGCATTACCTTAAAACACAAATTCGTAAAGAGGATTTTTGTGTTGGCATTTCGCTCAATGTGATAATGCGCATCGTTGAATGTTTCCATGAAATCGAAGACATTTTTACCCGTAATGAAACGTGCAAAATTCTTTAAAAATTGATCTTCTTCAGCGGAAACTTTCGTGAGTTGGTGATCAGTATAATTGCGCAACATACTTTGTCTGAACATGTGCAAGGCATAATTCACGAAGATTTTTTGTCGTTCCTTACTCGTTGAAGCGATTTCTTCTGCCCAATCCAACATTGGAATAACGTCTTTTTTGTAGCAAACACGCATCAATTGAATAAACAATTCACGGTTTTCGTCTTGCTCTGTTGAAGAGCCTAAAAGTTCGTGTGCCGCAATAATATCTCCTTCCACACGACCAACAATACTTTCAATTGCTGAACCTGAAACAGAAGCAGTTTGTTTTAAATGCTTTGTTAAATCATCCGAAGAAATGCGTGGAATTTTTAGAATTTGGGTACGTGAAATAATCGTTTGAAGCATTTTTTCCTGCGATTCACACAACAAAATAAACAAGGTGTTTTTCGGCGGTTCTTCTAAAATCTTCAACAATTTATTCGCACAGGTAGCATTCATTTCTTCAGCCATCCAAATAATCATCACTTTGAATCCACCTTCATACGATTTCAGGCTTAATTTTTTGATGATTTCTTGACTTTCCTCTGTCCCAATAACCGGTTTACGCTCTTTAACGTCAATTCTTCGGAGCCAATCATTTCCATTGAAATAGGATTGCTCTTTGATTTGCTCACGCCATTCTTTGATGAATGCATCTGATTTTTTGTTGATTGCTAAAACAACAGGGAACGAAAAATGAAGATCTGGATGTTGCAACTCTTGCACTTTGTGACACGAAGGACAAGTTCCACAAGAATCTGTTTCTCCTTTTTGCTCACAAAACAGGTATTGAACAAACGATAAGGCTAAGGGCAATCCTCCGTAACCAGCATTACCAAGAAATAATTGAGCGTGACTCACTTTTTCGTGATTCACCTCATCAATTAAATGTTTCTTCAGTTCTTGCTGACCAATTACGTCTTTGAATTGCATGCCCTAAAATTAAAGGTTTTTTTTGGAATTGTTTTTGTAAAACTGTCGCTCAAAACACAATAATCGTATATTTATATTCAAATAAATTAACCATGAAGAAGAGTTTTATATTCGCAAGCTTGCTTTTTTGTACATCAGCAGTTTACGCATCAACAACTGAAACCACAGTCGTAATCGAAAAAAGTGAAAAAGAAGCTATTACTATTACTATAAATGTTTCTAGTGCTGGCAAACCAGTAAAAGGAGCTTTGGTGCGTATTACATCTGGAACGCTATCAATTGGAGCAAGTTCTACAAATGAATTAGGTGTTGCAACAATCGCGATTCCATCTTATGCAAAACAACTTGCTGTTATTGAAGTAAGTCATTCTTTGTATAAAACACAAAAATTACCAGAAATCATTTTAGAAAATGGTAAAGCCTATACGTTTATTCTAAAAGGTAAAGCTGAAACAGCAGAAGAAATCACAACTGAGTCTGCTGAGAAAGTGACGAAAATAGAAGAGAAAACAGCTAAGTCTGAAGAGAAAACAACGCAATACGAAAAAGAGGCTGAACAATTGTCTGCCGAAAAAGAACAAGCTGTGAAATCTGCAGAGCAATTGCGTAAAGAAAAAGAAGAAGCGCAACGAGTTGCAGAAGAGAAGCAAAAAGCGGCCGATTTAAAACAAGCAGAAGTTGATAAGCAAAAAGAAGCGAACCAAAAAGAACTTGATGAGGCACAAAAAATAAAAGATGCAAATGCTGCAAAACTTGCTGAAGACGCAAAACGTCGCGAAGAAGAAGCAAAACAACGTGCTGCCGAAGCTGCTGAACGCGAAAAAGCAATGCAAAATGGTACATTGGTAGATGCAAAATCTTCTGAAGAAAAAGCAAAAGCCGAAGCTGAAGCAAAACAAAAAGAACAACAAAAACAAGCTTCTGAAGCTGAGAAAAAAGCAAAAGAAGAGCAAGAAAAAGCAAAAGCAGCGAAAGAATCTGCTGAGGATAAAGAAAAGGCTGCAAAAGAAAAAGCAGATAAAGAAAAAGAGTCTTTAAAAGACGAAGAAAAGAAAGCAGAAAAAGAAGCTGAAGAAAAGAAAGAAGCTGAAAAAGACGCCAAAGAAGCAGATAAAAAAGCTAAGGAAGCCGAGAAAGAAGCAAAAGAAGCGGAAAAAGAAGCAAAAGAGGCTGCTGAACAAAAAGAAGCTGCTGCTGAATTAAAAGAAAAAATGGCCAAATTCGATGAGGAACAAAAATCGTTGGATGATGAGCGTAAAGAGTTAAAAAAAGAGCAGAAAAAATTGGACGACAAAGTCAAAAAAGGTAAAAAGCTCGATAAATTGAAAGAAGATCAAGAAAAGCTGGATGAGAAAAACAAAAAGCTAGACGAAAAACAAGAAAAATTGGACGACAAACGCAAAAAAGCGTTGAAAAAAGCCAACTAATATTAACAAAATCGGTTTGTGAAAACCGCTTTTATTTTTTTATTTATGAAATACTCTACATTCCTTATTGCACTCCTAGTTTTGCTTAACACAGCTTGTACAGGAGTCACTTCGACCAATTTACCTGGTAAAAAAACAACAAGTTTTCCAAAGAAGATGATTGGAGAATTTGAAGTTATTTATCCAGAAGATTTTGCCGCCTTGCTAGGTGATAGTGAAGATGCAAAAACATATGTTACATTCACAAAAAATGTAATGACCTTCAAAAACATCGATGGAGAAACAAGTACAGAACTTGGTGATTCCTTGTATGTAAGTGTGGTTGGTAAAACCACATATTTATCAATGGGAGAACAACCAAGTTTTACGATTTTCAAAGTAGGATATAGCGGGAAGGATATTCTTTTGTATCCGATGTATGCAAATCAAGGTACAACGAAGGAACAGTTACAACCATATTTTTCAGATGTACATGAAATTATGCCAGAATATGTTGAAGGTGAAGAACCAGGAGATGTCTCCTTTTCTGTGACCATTGACGATAAAAAACTTGACTCTTACTTTAAAAGTGATATTCCATTGAAAGAACCTTATCGTTTAAAACGAACAGGCGGAAAAAAATAATTCGAATAATTTCAAAAGCGGTTGAGTGTATCAATCGCTTTTTTTAATTTCGCCGCCATGCTATCCAAGTACAAATTTCATATTTTACTGCATGTCATCATTTTCATGTGGGGTTTTACGGGAATTCTCGGAAAGCTGATTCATTTAGACGCATACTATATTGTTTGGCACCGTGTTTTAATTGCTTTGGTTGCTTTAGGAATTGCCTTGGTTTTTATGCGTAAACCGTTAAAACCAGCTAGTTTTAAATCCTTTTTGAAAATTGCTGGTGTTGGCTTATTCGTTGTTTTGCATTGGATGACCTTTTACAAATCCATTCAACTTTCCACAGCATCATTAGGTATTTTATGTTTGTCAACAGCAACATTACACGTAACGTGGTTGGAACCCATCATCATGAAACGCAAATTTTCATGGATTGAATTTTTACTTGGATCTCTTGTCATTTATGGAATCTATTTTGTCTCTAGTGATTTCGATGCAAATGATAAAGAAGCGCTAATTTATGGACTATTCTCTGCTCTGTTTGCCGCTTTGTTTTCTGTTTTCAATGCAAAGTTGGCACAAGACACACCTTCCTATCAAATCACTTTTTACGAAATGGTTTCGGCACTTGTATTCTTGACAATTGTATTGATTTTCCAAGGTGATTTTACAGCAGAGCTTTTCCAAATGACTATGAGTGATTTCTTATGGCTCCTATTTCTTGGAATCATGTGTACATCCTTTGCATTTTTGGCTACAATTGAAGTTGTAAAGCGTCTCGGTGCTTTTACAGTTTCATTAAGCATTAACCTTGAACCTGTTTACACAATTTTGTTAGCCATCGCCATACTAAATGAAGATGAAATGCTTGGATCTCATTTCTATATTGGTTCGGCGGTAATTGTTGTTGTTGTCATTGCCAATGCAATTATCAAATATTACCTTAAAGCAAAGGCAAGCAAAAAACTTACAAACCTTTCTTCTTAAGAAATAGATTCCACTGTTTTGTTTGTTGTGGATTCATTACCCTTGGCATTTTATTTTGAGATCCAGCTTTACCGATTGAAGCAAGAAAGTCATAGAACGTATTTACAGGAACAACTTTAAATACAGGCTCATTCAAACTGTATTTTCGCACACCTGCATAATCGTCATTGATGCGTTTTAATTCTTCGTCAATCACCGTTTTTATGCGCTCATCCGTCATAGGTTCATTCGTTCCAATAAACCAAATATGTCGTTGATTATCCGTGTCTGCATACAAACAAAATTCTGGAATTGGAATGTTTTCCGTTTCACTCGCATGTTGAACCGCACAATTCAAATTATCCAACGAAAGGTGTTCACCGACCAAACTCATAAACTGTTTGATGCGACCAACAATTTTTACTTCGCGTTCTTCTACATTTACGAAGCGAACCAAATCGCCAATCATATAGCGCCACAAACCAGCATTTGTTGAAATCACCATTGCGTAGTCAACTCCTTCTGTGACTTGACTCATGTTAAACGCTTCAAATTTATCTTTAACCGTTCCGTTTTCATCAAAGAAATCACTGTTGAAAGGAACAAATTCATAGAAAATTCCATTGTTCAACAACAATTGCATTCCTTCTCGTTCAGGAGATGTTTGATACGCAAAATACCCTTCACTTGCTAAATACGTGTCCAATAAATGAACTTTCTGACCTATCACTTTTTCTAATCGTGGAATGTAGGGTTGCATAAAAACGCCTCCGTGCACATACACTTGAAAATTTGGCCAGATATCATGTATTGATTTCAATTCATAGCGTTCAATAATGCGTTCCATCAACATCAAGCACCAACTTGGTACGCCCGCAACAATTCCAATGTTCCAATCAGGTGCTTTTTCCACCATTTGTTCCATTTTCTTATTCCAGTCTTTTATCTTGGCGATTTTGTTTCCTGGTTTGGTAAATGGATTCACGACAAACGACGTATATTTTTTTAAAATACCACTTAAATCTCCTTCAATGTGGGTTTCTTTCTTTGTCAATTTTGCACTTCCGCCAACAGCTAAAATACTTGCTGAATAAAATGTGTCTGGTAAGTCTAATTCATGCAAGGTTGAAATTTGGCGCATAGTCGTTTTTTGAAATGAACGAATCATTTCATCTGTAACTGGAATGCGTTTACTTGGAGAACCAGTCGTTCCAGATGACAAAGCGTAATGTTTAATTCTTCCCGGCCACGTGTGATCTTTAGCTCCAGCAATTGAGTCTTTCAACCATTCCTCGTAAAATTCTTCATAATCCGTAATTGGAACAACTTTTTGATAGGCTTCCGCCACATCTTCTTGCAGAATTATTTCAGGAAAATTATAGCGCTGACCAAAAGCGGTTGATTTCGCTTTGTCAACAATTTTTTCCAATGTTTTCAATTGGTTTGTGTATTCTTTACCCTTATTAAAATTTCGTTTGTACGAGATTTCAGTGGTTTTCTTCAATAATTTTCCAATTATAGGCATCGTTAAGACTTTGTCGCAAAGTTACATTTTTCCATAGTATGATAGTAACATTGCATGAATTGGTAATTCTATATTTATTTTGTCTTCATTTTCACTTCATAAAACTAACCGCTTCATTATCAAATAAAAATTCCCTTAAAAAAGAAATAAGGAAATGAATTCAAAAAAAATCTTTATTATTACATTTGCAAACGGAACGTAATACCAGAAACATCCTCTCTATGAATAGAAAAAACTTTATTGTACCCCACGATTTCACGCCAGTTGCGGATATCGCGTTGGAACACGCTATTGCTACTGCGAAGCCATTGAACGCTCAAGTGTATGTTTTACACGTAGTTTCAAAAGAAAAAAGCATTAAAGAAGCTGACGAAAAATTAACTGCAATTCTTGCTAAATACAGTACTTCAGGCGTTGATTTAGTGCCTTCTGTAAGAATGGGAAGCATTTTTGAAGATATTGGTGAATTTGCTGCTGAACATCATGCAGAATTAATTTTCATGGGAACTCACGGTGCTCATGGTTGGCAACACATTACTGGAAGTCACGCTTTGAAAGTAATTACAAGTTCTAGTGTGCCTTTTATTATTGTTCAAGAAAAAGGAATTAAAGAAACTGGTTATGACGATATCGTTGTACCAATGGATTTACATAAAGAAACAAAGCAAAAATTGGCGATTGTGGCGAATTTAGCGACTTATTTCAAATCAAGAGTTCACGTTATTACTCCTGATGAAACAGATGAGTTCTTACGTCACCAAGTACAAGCAAACATTCAGTTCGCGAAAAAATTCTTCTCTGATCGAGGAATTGAAGTAACTGCAACGTTGGCTCCATCAAGCGGTTTCGATAAAGAAGTTGTAAAACACGCTGTTAACATTGATGCGGATTTAATTGCCATCATGAACTTAAACAGAAGTAACTTCTTAGGAACAATCACAGCGAATTACGAGCAATATATCATTACAAATGATGCGAAAATTCCTGCTTTGGTTGTGAATCCAGTTGATTTAAATCCATACGGACAAAGTATTTTATTTAGTTAATAAATAATAAACAAAAGAAAACCCAGCTCTTTATAGATGCTGGGTTTTTTTATGCCTTAGAATTCGCTTTCTTAGTCCTTGTACTCGTCTTTCTCTAGACGTAACTTAATCTCGTCCAAGTTCTTTAATTTCTTCTCCTTACGCGTGCGAATTGCTGTTTCAGTAAAGTATCTGTGTGACGTTAAGAAACTTACTTGTAACTCATCCCATTTGCGATCTGAATCGATTTTTCCGTGTTCGCGCAGTTCTCTTCTTAAACGGTCTGCAATTTCATGGAAATCGTCGCGACCCAAGTAATCCAAATCTGCATCACATATAATTTCTTCGAGGTTATTTTTTGGTTGATGCGGAATCTGAGTAACAAATATCAACTCTTTAATTTTTTCAATGTGCTGCGCTGTGTATCCATATTTCGGCAATATTTCTTCAGCTAATCGAGCACCAATTGGTTCATTTTTTTCGTACTGCTCCACGAATCCTGCGTCATGATAGGTTGCTGCTGATTTTAACAAGAACAAACCTTCATCGGTTACACCTTCCATCAACGCTAAACGCTCCACAGCTTTTACCACATCTTTTGTATGCTCAATACTGTGATAGTGTAATTTATCAGATAAACCTTTTTCAAGCACTTTGATAATGTGACGCTCCGCTTTATAATAGTTGATCGAACTATAATGGTGTAAGTTCACAATTTGGTGGAAACGGTCATTCGGGAACACGCCTTCACCATCAACCGATAATTCTGGTTTGATACGTTCCACCGTATACATATCTAACAAGCCACGACTCTTGGTTTGTGCTTTTCCTCTAAACACACATTCGAAATAAGGTTCAATGTGCTTAAATGTATTTCCAGTAATGGTCACTTTTCCAGGTTCACCCAACATTTCCATGCGTTGCGCATGATTCACCGTTGCTCCCCAAACATCAAATGCCAAACGTTCACTTCCAATTACACCCGCTGTAACTTCACCTGTATTAATTCCTAAACGTAATTCCCAGAAATCAGTATTGTTAATGATTGCGTCATTTTTGTGCTTGCGCATGTAATCTTGGATCTGCAATGCTGCTAAACATGTATCAATTGGATTCGTGTTGTTGCGCACTGGAACACCACCAGCACACATATACGCGTCACCAATGGTTTTGATTTTTTCAAGATTGTTGTTGACAATGATTTCATCAAACTTTCTAAAATAGATGTCGAGCTTGTTTACCAATTCGGTTGGACTCATGTGCTCAGCAATCTTCGTGAATCCGACAAAATCTGTAAATAGAACTGAAACTGTTTTGTAAGCACGGGCACTTGCTGTTCCTGTTTTTTTCAACTCTTCAGCTGTTGATTCAGGCATTACATTGCGCAGTAATTTTTCTGTTTTATCTTTTTCAATTTGCAGTAAACGTTGTTGTTCAACTACTTTGTTTTTTTCTTCTTCTAATAATTTACGTTGCTTTTCGATCTTCACGTTTTGCGCACGGATTTCTTTCGTTCGCTCAGTAATTTTCATTTCCAAACGCACTTGCTCTCTTCTTCCTGATTCAATTTTCGTGCGGATAAAGATTCTAACTGCAATTCCCAAAATAACAGCAACAATTACCCAGAACCACCATGTTCCCCAGAAAGGTGATTTTACGTGAATTTCTAATACTGCCGGTGTTTTTCCCCAAGGTCCGTCACCAATTCGAGCATAAATTTTAAGCGTGTAATGTCCAGGAGAAAGTGCATTAAAATGAATTTCATTGCTGTTTCCTAGTAATATTTCTCCCTCATCAGATCCTTCTAGAATATATTTATAATCCAATAATTCTGGATTACTTAAATCGGACGGCTGAAAACGAACGGTAAAACTTCGTTGGCGATAACTAAGCGTGATTTTTTCTGTTTGCGAAATTGGTCGGACAAATGGTGAACCACTTTCATTTGGATGTAGCCAACCTTTGTCAAATTTAAACTTGGTGATTTTTACACTTACATCCGTTTTGTTTAATCCCATTTTACGTGGATTAAAGAAATTATAACCGTAAATACCTCCGAAAAACAATTCACCAGTATGCGAAAACATGTGTGCACCGAGGTTAAACTCATTACTCATTAAACCATCGGTTTCGGTGTAATTCGTTGCAACTTTTGTCGTTGGATTAAAACAACAAATTCCTTTGTTGGTACTCATCCATAAATTTTTGTTTTGATCTTGAATTACGCAATACACAACATTGTTTGGTAGACCATCTTTTTTCGTGTATACTTTTACTTTTTGGGTTAATTCATTCCAATACATTAAACCAGAACCCAAGGTCCCAAACCAAAATTCGTGCTTACTGGTTTGAAGAATTGACGTAATGTAATCCTTTGAGTTTTTTAATAAAATCGAATTGTATTTGTACGGAACAATGGATAAACTTCCATTCTTATCCACTAATTGGTTCATCTCACCTGTACTGGTTGCAAACCAAATTCGATCGTATTTATCCTTATAAACATTGCGACAAATTCCAGCTGTTATCGTTGCTTTTGGATTTTTAAAACTGTGTTCAAATGCTTGTGCTTTTTTAGCTTTTAAGTCGACCAAAACAGCTCCTGCTTTTGTGCCTAAAAAATACTTATCATCTTTCCAATGAACCAACGAATAGATTCGAACATGGTCAATTGCTTCTTCTTCGGTTAAATAGTTAATGCGTTTGAATGTATAATTGTTTTTCCCCGAAATCGTTAAATCAAATAATCCATCAACACAACCAACTAAAACATGGTTTTCATTAATGACAATCATCGATAAAACAGCCGTTTCTGCACTTTCACCAGTGATGGACTGCGAATTATCTCTGTAATACTGTTCGAATTTTCCTGTTTTTCGGTTGTAGCGAGAAATTCCAAGATCTGTTCCAACAAACACATAATTCGCCTTTTCATCCTCTGCAAAAGACCAAACGTTAGAGGACGGAATTCCTTTTTCTAAATTACCACTCGGTCCAACGCCCAAGAATCCTTGATTATTTGGATTAAAACTGGCTAATCCACGATCTGTACCAACCCAAAACGTTCCTGATTCATCAACAAAAAGCAAGTTGATGTCGTTAAACAACAAGGCGTTTTTTTGAAAAATATCTTGTGTGCTATTGTAGATTTCTCCACTGTTCGTAATCGTAAATAACCCTTTGTTCGTCGTGCCTAAAAACCACGTATTGTTGTCGGATAAATAGATGTCTGAAATTCCCATATAACCAAACTCTTTGTCCAAGTTTGGAAATTTGGGTTGCGCTCTATTCAGGTTTAAATCATATTCAAAAACCCCTTGGTTGGTACCAAATAGAACACTGAAATTTGCCATTTGCACAATGCGCTGAATAATAACAGGATTTTCGTTCTTGCTACCAATTTCTATTTTTGTGGCAGTTGTTCTAGATTCATTAACTAAAAATAATCCCTTATCTTCCGTATTAATGAACAACCTTCCCTCACTCGTACAAAAAACGGATTGAATTTTTTTCGTTGGAATCAGTCCAGAATAATCTTTGAACTTTTCAGTTACACGATTAAAACTCAATAATCCCTTACTACTTGTTCCTATCCATAAATTTTCAGATTTATCCAAAGCAATGCTTTCAATCTGCAATGCTGTCTTTTGATCGAGAGAATAGGTTACAAATGTTTCTGAATTTGGGTTGAAAAGCGTTAATCCATTCGTTGTTCCAAACCACAATTTTCCATCTTTGGTTTTCGCAGAACATTTGATGTATTCACTTTCCAATCCTTTTGTGTCATCGGAGGTAAAAATCTCAAAGGTTTTTCCATCAAAACGGTTTAAACCATCTTGCGTTCCAATCCACAATGCGTGATTATCATCCTGAATAATACTCGTAACCGAACTTTGCGAAAGTCCATCGTTGATTGAATAGTTTCGAAAGCGATATGCCGTTTGACTAAAAATAGTCAACACAAAAAGTGACAGCAAACCGCTTAAAACTAGTTTCATCATGTAGTATTATCGTTGATAGTTAGTGCTTACATTGCACCTGTTCCTCCATTTGCTGGAGCTGCCGCAATAGCAGAATTTTCAAGGTCGCGGTCAAACATGTACATTCCACCTTTGTCGCCACCAATCAATTTGATTTTATCCAATACTGTGCGTGCTAATGCTTCTTCTTCTAATTGCTCAGAAACGTACCATTGAATAAAATTATGTGTCGTGTAATCTTTTTCTTGTAAACAAATATCCACCAAATTGTTGATGCTTTCTGTTACCATAATTTCATGGTTCAACAACAATTCAAACACATTTGTCAAGTCGTTAAACTCTTTCGGTGGAATTGCAATTGCAGGAATAATCGCTTTTCCTCCGCGTTCGTTGACAAATTTTACCAATTTCAACATGTGAAAACGCTCTTCATCCGAATGCTGATACATGAATTTTGCTGTACCATTCATTCCATTGTTTTCAGCCCAAGAGGCCATTGCTAAATAAAATTGAGAAGAAGATGCTTCTTTTTCGATCTGATCGTTCAATGCTTGTTCAACGCGTGTGTTCATAATTAGGTGTTTTTTACAAAGTTATCATTCTTCTTTTTATACTCCTACCAAACGAGAAGAATCTTTTATTCGTTTTGAATATGTGCTTTTTCCCGTGTTTCGAATACAAAATACCACTAACTTCGCATATATGTCAAAAAACAAGCAAAATAAATCCTCAAAAATGAAGCACAGCTTAACGCATGTGGTTCGTAAAGTGTTTGATAAAAACCCTGAAAGTGTGCTTTCTCACAAACAAGTGTGCGCACTGATCGATGTGCGTGAAAATGCGCTTCGAAAATTGGTTTATGACATTTTGGAGGATTTGGTGAAGCAAAATTTATTACAACGTTCTTCGCATGGTGTATACACAAAAGGTGTTTCTCGAAGCTCAATTGAAGGAAACATCGAGTTGACAGCGCGCGGTGCAGGTTTTGTAATCACTGATGACGAACAAGCTGATATTTACATTGCTCCACAAAATGTTGGACAAGCATTAAATGGCGATCGTGTACGCGTTCACATTTTCAAACGTGGTCAATCGCGTAATGAAGGTGAAGTAATTGACGTATTGAACCGCGAACGCACACAATTTGTTGGAACCATTGAAATGCATGAAAAATTTGCCTTTTTGGTGCCTGATAATGCGAAAGCTGGAACAGATATTTACATTGCAAAAGAAAAATTAAAAGGCGCAAAACAGGGCGACAAAGCCTTGGTGAAAATTACGGTTTGGCCGAAATCTTCTAAAAATCCGTACGGCGAAGTTGTTGAGGTATTAGGTAAACCTGGTTCAAATGATGTTGAAATGATCAGCATTTTGTGCAACCAAGGAATCGATTACAAATTCCCTCAAGAAGTATTGGCCGAAGCTGAAGTTATTGGATTAGACTTGGATCCAGAAGAGGTGAAAACGCGTCGCGACTTTAGAAACATAACAACCTTTACGATTGACCCTGTTGATGCGCGCGATTTTGATGATGCTTTGTCGTTCAAACGTTTGGAAAATGGACACATTGAAATTGGTGTTCACATTGCGGATGTAAGTTATTACGTGCGTCCTGGAAGTGAAATGGACAAAGAAGCCTTGAAGCGTTCAAATTCTGTTTACTTGGTGGATCGTGTAGTTCCAATGTTGCCAGAACAATTGTCGAATATGGCGTGTTCATTGAGACCAGATGAAGATAAATTTAGTTTCTCTGCTGTCTTTGAAATGGACGAAAATGGAAAGGTGTATAACCAATGGTTTGGTAAAACAGTGATTCATTCTGATCGTCGATTTAGCTATGAACAAGCACAAGAAATCATCGAAGGAAAAGACGGTGATTACAAAGAAGAAATCCTTATTCTCGATAAAATAGCTAAAATTTTGCGAAAAGCGCGCTTAAAACATGGAGCGTTGAGCATTGAATCAGAGGAAATGCGTTTCAAATTGGATGAAACTGGTCACCCATCAGAAGTGATTATTAAGACATCAAAAGACGCGCATAAACTGATTGAAGAATTCATGTTGTTGGCGAATAAAAAAGTGGCAATGTTTGTTGCTGAACCGAAAAAAGGAAGAGATCCTGTTCCCTTTGTTTTCCGTGTGCACGATAAACCGGATGTAGCAAAAATTGCTTTGTTCAATGTCTTCATCGATAAGTTTGGTTACAAATTGGACTTCACAACGCCTGATCAAATTGCTGGAAGCATCAATCGTTTGTTGGATGATATTCGTTTAAAAAATGAGTATTCGCTGATCCAAACCATGGCGATTCGTTCGATGGCAAAAGCAACGTATGAAACAACGAACATTGGTCACTACGGATTAGCATTTGATTTCTACACGCATTTTACGTCGCCAATTCGTCGCTATGCCGATTTGGTTGTTCACCGTATTCTGCAGGAAGAATTGACGCATAAAAAACACCGTTACGGAAAAGAATTGGATGATGTGTGTAAACGTATTTCGCGTATGGAGCGTAAAGCCGTTGAAGCAGAACGTGAATCGACAAAATACTTCCAAACCTTGTTTGTACAAGACCACATCGGTGAAGAATTTACGGGAACCGTTTCTGGAATTGCTGAATTTGGTTTGTTTGTGAAAATGGACGAAAACTATTGTGAAGGCATGGTTCCAATGAATGATATTCCAGGTGACCGTTTCTATTTCGATGCTGAAAAATACCGCATCATTGGTGGAAAAACGAAGAAAGAATACAATTTCGGTGATAAGGTACGCGTGCGCATTTACGAAGTTCATCC
>JBDKHH010000311.1:0-10989 GCA_039797785.1 Bacteroidota bacterium
TACTTACCTTCTGTCAACCCTGCAAGAATAACTTTGTTGCGTTCTTCCGTTGGATTTGGAACAAGTACTGGATTTTCACCGTAATTTAAAGGCATACCCAAACTGACCATTGGCGCTAAACCTGTGACACTAGCATTTGTTGAAGACGTTAAAACGGTTGAGAATTTATACGTTTCACCGCTGATTGAATCAACTTGGCTTGTATACTTTAATGAAACTGGCTCAAGATTTCTTGAAATAGGATGTTTCGTTGGAGTGGCAAGCACGTGAAAAAACCATGGAATTTTTGATTGATTTGCGAAAGGCACAGGTTTGTCAACACAACTAACATCCACAACATAATTGTCGTTTAGTTTTAATCCGTAATCAAAGAGCATACGTTCAATTCCGGTTTCATAACGCATGGTGTGCGTCGATCCATTTCGGTTAAGCGTATCCTCATTCAAGTAAAGAGCGTCAATGAAACACATCAAACGACCTCCTTTCATAACAAATTGATCAATGACAAATAAATCTTTGTCGCTAAACTTTTGGGTTGGACGAGCGATGATTAATCCATCAACATTGTCAAGAGCAGCAACTGAGTCATTAATAGTGATATCAGCTATGGAAAAATAAGGTGCAATTAATGATCGAACGCGCTGCGTTTGTTGAAAGTTCAATTCGCCGTGTCCTTGTAAAAAGGCAATGCGTGGTTTTTTGACTTGAGTTGTTTTACGCAATGAACTGACAAGAATGTACTCTAAGTTTTTTGTAGAATTATCAATCAAATCGGTTAATTCATCTAATACGTACGGATGTTCAACTGGAGTTCCAGGAAGAAATTGAATAGTTTGAACCGTAGTCCCACCATAATCAATCACTGCACCTGGCCAAAGCATCATTTTACTTTGTGAACCATCTTTCATGTAGACAATCTCTAAAGGCATAATACCTTTTCCTTTGGCATACAACTGTTCGAAAAGTGCTTGTTTTTCTCCTTCCGTTCCAACATTTGGATCTAAAAATTGATATTCAATTCGGTCTCCAGCAATTTGTTTGAACTCAACCAACTTCGCCTCAATTTCATCTCTAAAATGTTTTATTTCAGCAGGTAAATTTCCTTCTAAGTATATTTTAATACTTATACGATTTTTGAATTGTTCTTCATTTTCTAAAAATGCTACTGTTCCATTGGTTAAGGAATACCGCTGGTCCTCAGTCATATCAATACGTGTGTATAAAAACGAACTGATAATATTGATTAGAATTAATCCAATAACTACGATTCCAAGAAATGTCCAATTGAATAAACCTTTGGTGATTTTTTTCTTTTCCGCCATGATTTACTTTTTTAATGTTTTAATCACTGTCAAAGCAGCAAAAATGAAAAGTCCTATGATCGATAAGAAGTAAACAATATCGCTCGTGTCCACAACTCCCTTCATTATAGAATCATAATGATAGGATAAACTGACATATTGAATAACAGAATCGAAGTTTCCAAGTAAAACGAAATTACCTAAAAGCGTGAATCCTGAATAAAACAAGAAACATAGAAAGACACCGATAATGAAAGCGACAATTTGGTTATTGGTTAATGAAGACGAAAACAAACCGATTGCAACGAAAACAGAGCCAAGCAGAACTAATCCAATGTAGGATGTGATTGTTGCTCCATCATCGATAATTCCAACTGGACTGCCTAAATAATGCATCGAAATGTAATAAACAAAGGTCGGAATCAACGAAAACACGACTAGCGTTACACCAGCAAAATATTTAGCGAGTACGATGTTTAAATCAGAAATTGGGCGTGTAAACAATAGTTCAATTGTCCCTGTTCGTCTTTCTTCAGCAATCATTCTCATTGTAATTGCAGGAATTAGAATCAACAGAATAAATGGTGCAATGTCAAAAAATGGAATTAAGTTCGATTCACTTCCTTCCAATAAATTGGCGTATAAGTATTTGTTATTCGGCATAACCCAATGCAAGAGTCCCGATGCGATCAAAAATATCAGGATGAAAATATACCCGATAATTGAGGTTAGGAAACTTTTTATTTCTTTGAAATAAAGTGCTCTCATTCTATGATTTTAGTTATTGTCCCCAAAATTAAGATTTCCTTTTGAAACATCAATAGGGATTTAGTTTATAGCAACGATTATTGATTAAAAGGGAATTGTTTATAACCTTAATTCACTTTAGGATTTCAAGATGTAAAAGGAATTCTAATGTTAAAATCGAAAAAGTCCCGTCCGGTAAAAACTGGACGAGACTTTTAAGAATTAATTTGATGAAATATATTAGTTAAGCTAACTTCACATTCACAGCATTCAATCCTTTTCTTCCTTCTTCAAGTTCGAATTCAACTTCGTCGTTTTCTTTAACCTTGTCAACAAGACCTGAAACATGTACAAAGTACTCTTTACTTGAATCAGACTCGATAATGAAACCAAATCCTTTAGTTTCATTGAAGAATTTAACAACTCCTTTACTCATTATTACTAGTATTAATTTTCGCTAAAGATATACTTATAATTTAATTAGCACGATTTTTTTTGAAATTTCTAAAAGAGTTTTTTTCGAGTCTAACTGTTGGGGTAGAGGACTTAAGCTTTTAAATCGAAGCCGTTAAAGTGTTCTTTTACACTCCAAGCTTCAGGTTTTTCAGAAAACCACGGTTTGATTTTTGGCCAGATTTCACCGAATGTTTCAGATGTTCGGTAATTCTCCAAATCGCTTTCTTCTTTCCAATGACTATAGGTCATAACAATAGTTGGATCATTCAAATCACGCAGTAATTTCATTCCCAGACATCCAGGAAATCCATTCACTTTGTGTTTTACGGTTTCGAAAAAATCCAAAAAGCCGTCAATTTTATCTTCTTGAAAGTGAAGTTTTACGATTCTGATTAACATTAAAATAAAGATTCAAGTGTATTTCTCGATCCACGAGGTGTGAATTCAATTCGAATGACGTCACCAATACGAACACCAAATAAACGTTCTGCGCCACCATTGCTCAGGTTTGCTCCTCGGTTAATGGCAATTTCTAATAATCCATTGTTATTGAAAATAGCAACTTTTTCACCGTTAGGAACAGAATTATAGGTTGCTGAAATTTCGTCAATGTGATAATCTTTGTTGCGATAGAAGATGGTGAATGGCGTATCTTTTCCGAAGCGTTCAAATAAACTTTCGTGCACGTTCGTAATTAAATTTCCGTAATTATCAATGTGCTGAACAGAACCTTTGATCAAGTTAGTTTCAATTACAGCATTGATTGCAAAGGCTTTTTTGAAGGAAGTAAACGGTGAAGCAAATGAATCAATTGTTTCGCCATTTAAAATGCGACAAGCGGCCGGGACCAACATGTTTTTTGTCGGGAATTTGAATAAATCCATGCGCGATAAAACGTCATCAATTCGATAAAATCCTTCGTGCTCGTTGTCTTTTAAGAAGGCGCCGAAAAAACCGTTATCATTCGAAACAAAATAATGTCCTTTGAATTTCATGATGGAAGGAAAAGATCCTTCTGAACCAGAAAAGTTTACCATCGGTTCACTATCTACGCCTACAACATGAACGGTTCCTTCAGGGAATTCTTCAAAACAACATGAAACGTAATACGCTGCTTCTGCGATATCAAAGGGTTTAACAGTGTGTGAAACATCAACAATATGCGCGGAAGGACAATGGCGATAAATAGCACCTTTGATGGCTGCGACGTAATGATCGCGAACTCCCATATCTGTTGTTAATGTAATAATTTGCATAACCTTCAATTCGGTCGCATTTTGTCCCGAATAATTTTCTAATTTTGAAGCAAAAATAAGGTAAATTGACCGATTTTTAATGAAACAAACTACAAATTAGTTAGATTGCAAGAGAAAATTATCGAAATCAAAGGGATAAATCCCGTCGAATTGTTTGGTGTGAATAATGCAAATTTGAAGCACATCAAAAGTTTCTTCCCGAAATTAAAGGTCGTTGCGCGCGGAAATGTGCTCACAATTGCTGGTGAGGAAGAAGTAATGGATGAGTTTGAACGCAAGTTTGAATTAATTATTCAACACTATCACAAGTACAACGCTGTTACTGAAAACAACATCGATAATTTGATGATGGAAGACGGTTCCAAAATGATTTCACTTGATGATGGTTCGGAAACAATCGTTCATGGAAACGGCGGGACAAAAATTAAAGCGCGTACCTTAAATCAGAAAAAACTTGTTCAAGCAATTAAATCCCACGACATGGTATTTGCCGTTGGGCCAGCTGGAACAGGAAAAACATATACAGCAGTCGCAATGGCGGTTCGTGCCTTGAAAGCCAAGGAGGTTAAGCGAATTGTTTTGACACGTCCAGCAGTTGAAGCAGGTGAGAATCTTGGTTTCTTACCAGGAGACTTGAAAGAGAAACTTGATCCGTATTTAATGCCTTTGTATGATGCCTTGCGTGATATGATTCCACCAGAAAAGCTAGCAGATATGTTAGAATTTGGAATCATCGAAATTGCTCCTCTGGCATTCATGCGTGGTCGTACCTTAGACAAAGCATTTGTGATTTTGGATGAAGCGCAAAATACGACTTCCATGCAAATGAAAATGTTTTTGACACGTATGGGAATGACTGCAAAATTTGTCATTACAGGTGATATGTCGCAAGTGGATTTACCGCACAAGCAACGTTCAGGTCTTTCGTATGCATTAGATGTATTGAAAGAAGTTGAAGGAATTGAAGTGGTTCGTTTGGGACAAAATGATGTAATTCGACATAGCTTGGTGAAACGAATCATTGAAGCATTTGATATCGTTGAAGCCGCTGAGAAGCAAGCGAAATTTGAAAAAGAACAAAAAGCAAAGAATCAGGAGTAATCAATTGAGATGAAATCCTTAAAATAGATTAAAACAAGCATAAAAATGAGCAACGCAATTATTAAAACAGATTTTAATTTCCCAGGCCAAAAAGCGGTTTATAAAGGAAAAGTTCGTGACGTTTACACACTAGAAAATGACATTTTGGTGATGGTCGCTTCGGATCGTATTTCAGCTTTTGATCACATTTTGCCAAAAGGAATTCCTCACAAAGGACAAGTTTTAAATCAAGTTGCGACAATGTTCTTAAATGCAACAAAAGATATCGTTCCGAATTGGTTGATTGGAACACCTGATCCAGCTGTTGCGGTTGGTTACGCATGCGAACCTGTTCGTGTTGAAATGGTGATTCGTGGCTATTTGGCTGGACATTCAGCACGTGAATACAAATTGGGTAAGCGTGAATTGTGTGGTGTTGCGCTTCCAGAAGGAATGAAGGAGAATGATAAATTTCCAGAGCCGATTATCACGCCTGCTTCAAAAGCTGAAGAAGGACATGACGAAGATATTTCACGTGAAGAAATCATTGCTCAGAATATTGTTCCCGAAGCGATTTACGTGCAAATGGAAAACTACACGCGTGCCTTGTTTCAACGTGGTACAGAAATGGCTGCTGCTCGTGGATTAATCTTGGTGGATACAAAATATGAATTTGGAATTCGCAATGGTGAAGTGGTCTTGATTGATGAGATTCACACACCAGATTCATCGCGTTATTTCTATGCTGAAGGTTATCAGGAAAGACAAGATAACAACGAACCGCAAAAACAATTATCGAAAGAATTCGTGCGTCAATGGTTGATTGAAAACAATTTCCAAGGATTGGATGGACAAACAATGCCTGTGATGCCAGATGATTTTGTGCAAGTTGTAACTGAGCGATACATTGAGTTATACGAGCGAATTACTGGAAACGATTTCGAAAGAGCAGATACTTCAAACATCGAAGGACGTATTCAAGCGAATGTTGAAACTTTCTTGAAAACGCTTTAATTCTTTATGAAAAAAACGCTTGTTGTTGGTGCGAGTTTAAATCCAGATCGCTATTCGTTTAAAGCGATAACAGCCTTGAGAAAGGCTGGACATCCGGTTGTTGCTTTTGGTTTGAAAGAAGGTCTTGTTGCTGATGTGAACATTCAGAAAGAGTGGGAGTTTGCAATGGACATTGATACAGTAACGATGTATGTGAATCCACAGCGACAAGTTGAATTGTATGATAAAATCATTGCTTTACATCCAAAACGTGTGATTTTTAATCCAGGAACTGAAAATCCGGAATTCGAGACCTTGTTGGCTTCAGAGGGTGTTGAAACAGAAATTGCATGTACTTTGGTTTTGCTGTCAATTGATGACTACTAAGAGTGATTCAAACTGTTTTTATGAATTTTTAGGTTTTCGGTAAGCAGTTTTATCGTTTTTATTTTCCGTATCAAGGTGGCAATGCGTATTTTTGCGCCATAATATACACGGACAAATTATGGATAAATTCCTACGCGCATTTTTTTCAATCGGAGCAATGTCTCTAGGCTTGCTAGTATTTCTTGGTGCAATTGGCTGGGCAACGTTTTTGGAATCAATGTATGACACACAAACGGCAAAGATTATAATTTATAATGCAAAGTGGTTTGAAGCATTATTAGTTTATTTAGGGCTCAATTTAATTGCAAATATTTTCCGATACAAAATGTATCAACGCGAAAAAATCGCAATGTTCATGTTCCACCTTTCGTTTATCGTTATTTTAATTGGAGCAGGAATTACACGCTATTTCAGTTTTGAAGGACTAATGTTGATTCGTGAAGGTGAAAAAAGCAATTTTATTTATTCTTCTGACCCTTATGTTTGGATGAAAATCAATGATGGGAAATTGCAATATTCCTACAGTGAACAACATTTTATGTCTACTGAAACTAATAATTACTTTGAAATTGCAGTAGATTTTCCAAATCATAAAACGCCCATCAACATCGAATATGTTCGTTTCGATAAAAAGATGATAGATTCATTGGTGATTGATAAAAAATTCAACACAGTTGCTCTGGAGATTGTTACAGATGGAATGCAATCGAATTACGTTTCCCAAGGTGGATTTTTGATGGCGGGTGATTTAGCGATTTCTTTTGAGAAAAAAGATGCAATGCCAGGTGTACATTTATTTCGTAAAGGAAATAAAATCATGGTAAAATCAGCCGTTCCGATGCGTTATTTGCCTATGGCAGAAATGCAAAAAGCTCGTCAGTCTGGACAACAAGTTTCTGATTCGTTGTTTGTTGAAATTCCTGCAGATACCTTGGTTCCATTCCAAACAACAACATTGTACCAAATTGGAAATCAGCAAATCGTATTCAAAAGTGTTGTGCAAAATGCGAAGAAAATGTTATTGCCTTCAGGAAATAAAAATGTAGGATCGGATTATTTAACACTGAAAATTACAGACGGCAATCAATCGAAAATCGTTCAATTGGAAGGTGGAGCAGGTTCAATTCCAACCCATGAAGTCTTTTCATTTGGTGGGTTGACCTATGAAATGGAATATGGTCCAATGAAAATTGAATTACCATTCTATGTTGCTTGTCGCGACTTTCAATTAGATCGTTATCCCGGTTCTTCATCACCTAGTTCTTTTGCAAGTGATGTGACAGTAATTGATGAGAAAAACAAGCATACACACGATCAACATATTTTCATGAACAATGTTATGGATTATGGTGGTTATCGATTCTTTCAGTCGAGTTATGATCAAGATGAAAAAGGAACGCGTTTGAGCGTTAACCACGATTGGTTGGGAACAAATGTCACGTATATCGGTTATTTATTGATGTCAATTGGAATGATTATGTCTTTGTTTGCAAGAGTTGGACGATTTAAAGAACTAAACGGTTTATTAAAAAAATCAAGAGAAAAACGCCAAAGTTTAATGAATATACTTGTTTTGGCTGTTTCTTTGGCTTTTGGATCAACTGGATTTTCGCAAGAACACGATCATGCAGATCATGACCATTCTGCACATGAACAAACTGCAACACAGCAACCAAAGGCTGCGCCGGTAAAAGCAATTTATCGTGTTATTTCTGAAGAGCATTCAAACGAGTTGGCTACATTATTGGTTCAAGATTTTCAAGGTCGAATCATCCCGATGCATACCATGTGTGATCAATTGTTGAGAAAAATTTATCGCTCAAACAAATACAAAGATTACAACGCTGTGCAAACAATTATGAGTATGCACATGTATCCAAGTTATTGGATGGATCAAAAAGTGATTCAAGTTCCCGCGGTTGTTCGAAATGAATTGAAAGTTGGAGAATATGCATCCTTCAGAGAATTGGCAGATTTGAATGGCCAATTCAAAGCAATGAAAAAATACACTGAAGCACATCAACGTTTGGATAAGCAACGTGATGAGTTTGATAAAAAATTGATTAAAGTAGTTGAGAAGTTTGAGGTTGTGCAAGCAATCTTCAGTTGGCAATATATGAAGTTGTTGCCAGTTAAAAAGGATCCAACAAAAACGTGGCATGTTCCATTGTCTCAGGAGGTAATGCAGTTGGATTCAAATTCTTCGATGAAAGCATTGCGCTATATTGCAGGATTAGACGAAGCTGCTAAATCAAATCAATATGGTCAAGTAAATGATTTATTGGTTCAATTGAAAAGCTATCAACGTTCTGAAGCAGGTGCAATTTGTCCTTCTGAATCAAAAGTGAATATTGAAATTAGCTACAACAAAATGGGGATTTTCAAAAATTCCATGTATAGCTATTTAATGTTGGGGTTTGTTTTACTCATTGTTTTCTTCATTCGAATTTTTACGCAACCAACTTTAACCGCCGAAAAGAAATTCAAAATAATCGGTCGTATTTTTATTGGTTTGTTGATTGTTGTATTTGCCTATCACGGAACTGGTTTAGGTTTTAGATGGTACATTTCAGGGCATGCTCCATGGAGTAATGGCTACGAAGCTGTTGTCTTCATTGCGTGGGTTTCGATGATTGCTGGTTTTGTATTTGCGAAGAAGAATCCTGTTGTAATTGCCGTTGCAGCGATATTGGCGTTCTTCCTGATTTTTGTGTCCGAAATGAATTTATTAGATCCAGAAATTACGCCTTTACAACCCGTGTTGAAATCGTATTGGTTGATGATTCACGTTGCTATTATTACGGGAAGCTATGGTTTCTTGGGTTTAAGCGCAATTTTAGGATTCATTAATCTGACTTTGTACATGACAAGAGGAACGAAAAGCAATCAAACCATCAATTTAAATATCAATGAAATTACCTATGTTTCTGAATTGACAATGACGATTGGATTGTTCATGTTAACGATTGGAACTTTCTTAGGTGGTGTTTGGGCGAACGAATCGTGGGGAAGATACTGGGGCTGGGATGCGAAAGAAACGTGGGCTCTTGTTTCAGTGCTGGTATATGCGATTATTTTGCATTTACGTTACATTCCAGGATTGAAAAGTAAGTTTACCTTTAACATGGTAAGTTTATGGGGATTCTCAGCAATTCTATTTACCTTCTTTGGTGTAAACTTTGTCTTGGGCGGATTGCATTCGTATGCGCAAGGAGATAGCATTTTGAAATTCCCAAGTTGGTTGAAATACATCATTTTTGGTTTCTTTGTTTTTTCTGCAATCGCCGCATTCATCAATTCGAAATACAACAAGAAGATGAAAGCTGAATTAGAAAAAGAGTTATAATAACGCTTATAGAAAGTTACTGATGAAATTAGACATTTTAGCGTTTGCAGCACATCCAGATGATATTGAGTTATCAGCAGCTGGAACTTTGATGAAACACATTGCTGAAGGTAAAACTGTTGGTATTGTGGATCTAACGCAAGGAGAATTGGGGTCAAGAGGAACGATTGAAACGCGTTATGAAGAAGCGGATGCAGCCTCGAAAATCATGGGGATTTCTGCACGTGTCAATTTAAAAATGGCCGATGGATTTTTCAATGATTCAGAAGCGAATAAGCGATTGATTATTGAACAAATTCGACGTTTTCAACCAAAAGTTGTTCTTGCCAATGCAATTGAAGATCGTCACCCAGATCATGGACGCGCAGCGAAGTTGGTTTCTGAAGCATGTTTCTTGGCTGGATTAAGAAAAATTGAAACGGTTTGGGAAGGTGAAAGTCAATTGGCGCATCGTCCAAAAGCTGTTTATCACTACATCCAAGATCATTATTTAAAAGCTGATTTTTGTGTTGACATAACAGAATTTATTGATCGAAAAATCGAAGCAATTAAAGCGTATAAAACCCAATTTTACGATCCAAATTCAAAGGAGCCAATCACTCCAATTTCAGGTGAAGAATTCTTTGATTTTATTAAAGGAAGAATGATGCAATATGGTCGACCAATCGGCGCTAAATATGCAGAAGGATTTACGGTTGAACGTGAACTTGGAATAAATTCGTTCGACGACCTAATTTAATGAACCACTCAGACAACTTTTTGTTGTAAATGATAGTCTAAGTATGGACTACAAAAAGAAAATAATGAAATCATTTTTAAGTATTCTAACCTTGTTGTTAGGTTTTTCGGTTAATTCTCAATGTAATGGTTCCGAACCGGTTGTAAATTTAGGAAACGATACAGTATTGTGTAATGGTCAAAGTTTATATTTATCCGCTCCGGTAGGTTTTGATTATTACAATTGGTCGAATGGTTCAACCTTAAATAATATAACCGTTAATACAGCTGGAACCTATTCTGTTATTGGTAGCGTTGTTGGAACGAATACAATTTTACATGGTGATTTTGGAGGAGGAACCACAGCTGCAGCAAATAATTTCACAACGGCATATATTCCTGGAACGGGAGGTTCTTGGGGAATTTTGTCTACTGAAGGACAATATGCAATTTCTACATCACCAAGTTTAGTACACAATAACTTTTCAGTTTGTGGAGATCATACAACAGGAACTGGAAATATGTTGATTGCAAATGGTTCGGGTTTGGCAAATACGATTGTGTGGTCACAAACTGTTACTGTTACTCCTGGTGTTAATTATGTTTTTTCGTTTTGGGAGGCGAATGCATTGAATGCCGTTGAGGTGTCAAGCTTACAGTTATACATCAATAATGTTCCAATTTCTTCCATTGTACCAACTTCAAC
>JBDKHH010000312.1:0-7937 GCA_039797785.1 Bacteroidota bacterium
CTCTCGAAAATCGTTTGTTTTTAGGTGGTCAACATACTCCGTTTTAGGGTGGTCAGTATGCTCCGTTTTAGGGTGGTCAGCTTAAACCGTTTTGGGGTGGTCAACATGAGCGTTATTTCCATTTTGATGGGCGGAAAACCGCATTTTTGATTATGAAGTTTTTTTCTTCATTTTCGTTTGTCTATTGTCCCCTCCGGAAACGAAACCAAATTGAACATCGATCTAAGTCGTGACCTCACCCTAATTCCATAAATAACCTCCAGTTCATCTGCATTTAAGTTCGTTGTTGCATGTGTAATGATTCCCTGGCTTACTTGCAATTCATAGCGCTGAAGCATGATTTCACCAATTGTGTTGCATTCATTTCCGAAGTGTTTAATGTTGTGCTCAACACCTAAATCATCGATGCAAAAGGGTTTTTCACGATAACCATAACGCTGAATAATTTCATAGCCATCTTTGTGAAATTCAGAAGCGATATCACGTGTGTTTTTGACAATATACTTTTGGTTCGCATACATGAAATTTGGAAGCAATAAGATTAAAGATGTTTTCCCGCAACCCACTGGACCAGTAAGTAGAATTCCTTTATCGAGATCAATTCCGTAATTGGAACAAAGTTCTTCTTCACCGATTGCATAGGCAATGAGCTTATGGATGAGGTAAAGGTCTTCTTTACGAATCGAGAATTTCGAACCGTATTTTTGCTTTCCCAAGTGATTAAGAAATTGAATGCAAGTAGTAAAGTTGAAGTGACGCGTGTTGTTTTTGATGGTGTAGCATTTCGATAACATAATTAAGACTTTAAAAATTAATTCATTTTTCTTTTTTGCCATCGCCGCAAAAAAGAAACAAAAAAGGTCTAGCGCTGGATAACAACCTTACCCGTTTTGAACTCAATGCTGGAATTTTAAAAACTCCTCCTTCGTCGTCAAACAGTTCAAAATTCCGACGCATTTTCGCCCAACGGGTCCCAAGGTCTTTTATCCTAGGCGCGGATTTGAATCTCACTTCGGAATTTTCGCGCATGTGTTTTTTCATTACAATCTTTTTACAATGGGACACTGTAATCTTTATTCTGATTGACATTCAAGTTTCCTGGTTTTGGTTGTTTAGTGTTGTTTTGGAATTTCTCTGAATTCAGGATCCAATTGCGCGCTGCAGCTTGCCAGTTTTTCATTTTAGATTTTCCACCGACTAACCAACCATTGGATTCGAAATGATTGAAGAATTTTTCAGCATCTAGATTTGATTTATTTTTTTCCTTAAAAAAGATCTTTACCTCATCAACCGAAGGTTTAATAAAAACAATTCTTTTATTTTCTGATTTTGATTGCTGGTCGACTTGTAAGTCGACCCTACAATCGTTTTTAATGTTTAACTGTTTATTATTGTTTATACTGTTTATATAAGGTCTCACGACTGTTTCACTTGTATTATCACAACTATTATCAGTTTTGAGACACATACTTGTATCACAACTATTACTTGAACTATTATCAAATCTGTACATGTTGACCGAGCTTCCCACATACGGATTTTTCGATGGAACATATTCGATGTAACCGAAAGCATGTAACTCCTTCAAGCACTTCGTATAGGTGTTGACAGAACCCAGTTTTGAAAAACGCATGATTTCTGATCTTGCGATGCTTAACTGCTCCGGAAACATGGCTGAATTCCATTGGTGAAATAAAGCCATGTATAAGCTGAAATGAAATGGTGTAATCCGGCTATCCTCAATAAACTTTGAGTGGATGCTTTCCAAATGTTTGATGTAATTAACTTGCATAGGATGACCGGTTGATTGGATATTAGTTTTTGTTTTTTCGCGTTTTGATTCTTTTAGAAATCCAAAGGGTGATGAGTGTTATTATCGTCATTGATTCTTGTTTTAATATTGAATTATTTGTTGCAGCAACACGTGCATTTTGGCGTTTCTGTGCGATAGTTCTTTTCCAGTAATTCACGGATATCTGTTTTCTTGTAATAGATTTTTCCACGTACCTTACTGTATGGAAGTCTTCCAGATTTGCGGTGGCGATACAAGGTTCTTTCTGAAATGAATAACGTAGATTGAACTTCAATACCACCGACCCAAATTTCTTTAACTGGTTCCTGACGGATAAGGTCTTTTTTAATTGTTTTAATTTCTTCAAGAATTTGTTGCATTTGTTGAACTGATTTTTTCATTGTTTTAGATTTTTAGTGTTGATGACGATTGCAAATCGTCGGATTAGATGATTTGGATTTGCGGGCGATTGCTAATCGCCGTTACGGATTTTTTGACATTTTTCCGATACTCCACTGCGCTACGATCGGGACCAATTCGATTACGATTTTTCTTGCAGAAAAATCTATCTCATTGGATTTCTCATGTTATTCTCCATGATTTGTTGGATGTCCTTCTTGTCATAAAAGATGATTCCACCAACCTTTGTGTATGGAATTGTTCCATTGATGCGAAGAGTTTGTAAGGTCCCTGGTGAAATACCAAGCATGCGTTGTACCTGATGTGATTTTAACCACTGTCTTTCTTCGATTAACGTTGGAACTTTTCCAAGGCGCATATCAATGTGTTCTTTGATTAGTTCTAAGAATTCCCATTTGAATTGCTCTAGGTCTTCGCTTGTGATGATGTTTGTTGCCATATGATTTGTTTTAAGTGTTCTTGGCAAAATTCAGTAGGTTTGATGGGGTTTATTCACAGCTTGGGAAGAGGTTGGGAAAGATTTTTTTTCGATAAAATCGGAATTGCCCGTGTTTGTTGGGAAATGGAAATAAGGAAAATTTGTTGGTTCTCGACAAGCTCGAACACCGTTGATTCTTTGGTGTAATTTATTGTGCTTTTTGAAGAAAAAAGAACTCTTTTCAGACTTAAAACAAGGTCGAAAATGATACTTGTAATTTGATTGGAAAGTTTTCACAGCTTGTGAAGAGGTTGGGAAAAATTTTTTAGGAAAATGTTATTAGATTGGGTACTATTGCGATTCGTTTAATAAAAAATTTTATCGAAAATGAAAACTCATGATTTACATGTGGCTCGAACGATTGAAGAGTACCTACACATAATTAAAGAAGCTAAATCAAAAGGCAGAATTTGGTTTAGAGGAATGAGCAAAAGCGATAGAGGGTTAACTCCTTCTTTATTCAGAGAAAAGAGAATGATCGGTCTGGAGTTCAGCGGTTGGAATGCAAAAAATGGAAAATTTCATAGAAAATCAGAGGCAATCATGAAATCTGATTTTGGAGTGCTTAAAAAGTTTAAACAAAAGTACAGTGAATTTTATCCAGAAAAATCAAAAGACTACAATCTCATTGATTATTTGTATATAATGCAACATTACGACATACCAACAAGATTATTAGACTTTTCAACAAATGAATTAATCGCGCTATATTTTAGTGTTTCAAAGGATACCAAATCAATGGAAAATCCTAACGAACAAATTATGGATTTCAACGAAAATTGGGGTAAAACGGATAAAGGATCTTCGATTTATTGCATCAATCCACTTTTTTCTAATGAACGATGCTATGGTAAAAATGAAATTTTAAATATTGACGAAGTGGATGATATTAATTCCATTTACGGTCTGTCATTACCATTGTGTATAACAACTAATAATAAAGACCCAAGAATTCAAGCACAGAGCGGTGTGTTTATGCTATATGGTTTAGAATATCCTGAATATGACTCAAGAGAAATATTTATTCCAGAAATAACTAAAATATTTATACCAAATCACCATAGAGCAGAAATAAAACAAGAATTAAAAGAAAAGTTTAACATCCATCATTCCACTGTTTACCCAGATATGAAAGGTATTTCACTTGAAATTATTGATAATATTGAAAGTAAATATCAGAAGGATTGTAATGACGTATTTGGCTACTAAAACTTTCAGTTCATAATTTTAAGTAATAAAAGATGGGACAAGTTTATTATCTCGAAAAGGCTGATTTTACGTATTCAAAAAAACTCAAAAACAATTTAGTTTTAAAAGAAATTTTGACAGAAGAAGAAGCAACGGATCTTATTGAAATACAAAATAATATTACAAATGAGATAACAGAACCGATAAACATTTTGCAAAGGGCTTCCTTATGTGAGAAAAATCCATGGCGAGCAAAGGGCTTAATGTTTTGTTTAGCAATAGAAGATAATAAGGTTATTGGATATGGATACGGTTATTTTGAAGAGAACAATGAAAACTATTATCTTGATACAATCGGTGTAAATTCTGATTACAGAGGACAAGAAATTGGACAAGAAATTAAAATTTGCTTGATTAACTATGCTTTTGAGCACTACAACATAAGACGAATCAAAGCCATAACCCAAGATGAAAATGTAATAACGAAAACAATTAATCAAAAACTTGGATTTAAACTTAAAGAAATTGACCAATCATTATGAATATTCGCATAGCTCGGATTTTAATAATAGTGCTTGGTATACAGGATCTTAATACAGTTTTAATTTTTTCTTGATTTTCTTTTGGAATAGAGATGTTAACTTCAATAATTTAAATTGACTTAATTCTTACCATCCGCCTCATCCACCTTTCTTAAAAATCCTTCTTCCAATTTTGGAATGAATTTCATCGGTGTTGTCTTTCGATTAGCGATATCAATAAATGTTCGGTACGGATCTTCAATTTTTACTTGAAAAACAAATTCTAGAGCTGAACAGAGTTCTTTTATTTCAACTTCACCATAGTTAACTGCTGAAGAAGATTGAAGAGCATAGATTAACTCTACAAAATCAGATTTACTTGCCGTCCATTTTAGTTTCGGATTTGGAACATCCAGTTGGCGCAACTTTTCATTTTTGATTGTTAGGTGTTTCTTGAATAAATCAAAGGCAAGAATATCAGCTGCTACTTGATCATGAGAAGTGTTGAATTCTGGATCGACCAACATCGTTGCAGAATGTCTTGAGATAATGGAAAGTTTCGGTTCGCGAATAAAATAGAGTTTGTCCAAATGGTCCATTCCGGATGTGTAGTATTTTGCGAAATCGATGTTTTCTCGAATGATGTGCCGGAACATGCGCAGCTTCTTATCGATGAGGTTTTTGAGTTCTTCATCACTCATATGAAGTTTTGCCAATTCGATTTCCTGCAGCACTGAATAGAAAACTAAATAGGCTTGAATCTTGGGTTTAATGTACTTGAAAAAGTGGATTTCTTCATCCTGGTTTTTGAAACCTTCTTTTCTGATTTTCGTGCGAAATGCCTTTAAGGTGTTTGTAATAGTTTTCGCTGCTCTATTCGCACGAATATTAATATCGTTTTCATTGACATAGAGTTGTTCGATGTCTTCACATAAGGTTTTTGCCGTTGAAATGTAATACTCCATAAGGTGGTTTACCAAAAGTTTTTGAGTTAATAATCTTGCCGCGATAGAAGACAAAATAACCTTAGAAGAACGTAAATGAATTACGTTCTAGGTTTTGAGTTATTAACAATTGATAAAAATGAAAGAAAAAATCCCGAATAATCGGGACTTTCATTAACCTATTTTTTTATCAGGATCCAATGTATTACTTTCCGAATCCTTGGGCTTCTGTTTAGCAGCAAGAATTGATTTTAAAGCACCCATATCCTGGCTAACTTTTGTATCGAGCACCTTCGCATAGATTTGCGTTGTTGAGAGTTTGGTGTGTCCAAGCATCTTTGAAACTGTTTCCAAAGGAACACCATTTGAAAGCGTCACAGTTGTTGCAAAGGTATGTCTGGCCATGTGTGAAGTCAAAGTCTTTTTAATCCCACAAATCTCTGCTATCTCCTTCAAATACGCGTTGTACTTTTGGTTACTATTCACTGGAAGGAGTTTATCAAACTTCACACAAACCGGATGTTCTTTGTAACGATTAATGATTTCCATCGCTAATGGTAAAAGTGGAACACTTTCCCTGGTTCCTGTCTTTTGACGAATGGTAGAAAGCCAGTAATCTCCATCCATTCCAATTGTTATCGCATCGCGTTCGAATTTGTAAATATCTGAGTACGCGAAACCAGTGTAACAGCAGAATAGAAATACATCTCTTACTTCTGCTAAACGTGGCATCAGGATCAACTTGTGTTGCATCATATCCAGTTCTGTTTGAGTTAAGATTTCTCGTTCCGGATTGGTGTAGGAACATCTGAAATTATCAAATGGATTCTTGGGGATCCATTCAACACTTACAGCAACATTGATGATGCGTTTTAGATTCACAATGTACTTGTGCGCTGAATTGGTTTGCATGCGCTCGTTTACTAAAAGAAAGTGTTCGAATTCTGTCACGAACTTCAAACTCAACTCCGTCAAAAGAATGTCCTTTTTCTTGAAACGATGTTGTAAAAAGCTCTCAACTTTACCCTGGCAATAGTTGTACTTTGCCAAAGTGGTTTTGGCAACTTTGCCCACTTGAATCATAGATTCCATTTTCACTTTGTGATATGCGAATGCGTCCATGAGAGATTTGGGTTCTACTTTTTCCTCTTTGCCCAGGAATAGGTCTTTGAGTTCTTTGGATTTGATGTTCTTTCCGAACGCAGCGAAGGAAAGAAAGTGTTTTTTGATTTCATTGACACTATGATCAATGAACCCATTGATTAGCACCGAATGGGGTGCTTTTGCTTTTACTCGCCCATGCAGATTGTCCCAATCTATTTTTTTGACGTAGTAAGTTGTAGCAATTTCTGCTCGCTTTCCATCCACTACAATACGAATGAATAATTGGGATTGATTGTCTTTTTGTCTGTTGTGGTTCAACCACAGCTGGACATTGAATTTTTGATTCTCCATTTTTGTTCACGGAATTAGTTAATAATAAACCTTGAACACGTTATTTTAAATCATATAGCGAACACACCAAAGTCAGTACCAGAGCGGAAATACGAACTTTCGGTGAACAAATATGGTGATTTTAATTTTGTTCACCGATTTGTTCACCAGAACTTTGATTTCAATTGATGTTTTTTGATGTTCTTGGCGATTTGCTGAAACAGCGAAAAGCCTTGAAAACACTGATAAACCTTGAAAAACGAAACTTTTGGGCATAAAAAAAGCCTCCGATTGGAGGCTTACGCTTTTACTTTTGCGGTCTGGACGGGACTAACTAAAACCCCTTGAAACCACTAATTGCCAAACAATTATGTTTTACAAATAAACAAGTCCTACGAATAGGCAACGATTTGTTTATTGTGTTTTTAACTTTATTAATGAACGAATTGCATCGAAATGCTCCACAAAGATACACAATTTATTGAGAACGGGACTATCCGAAAAAAATAAATGTGAGATTTAATAAAGTATCTATGGGTAATGTATAGGTAAAACAAAGCCAATCTCCTACGATTTAAGAGCAATATAATGCATAACTAGTAAAGAGAATCACAGTATACAACCAGCTCATTTAGAAGTCGTTTCTTTAGTAGTAATTACTTTTTTTATTCATTAAAATCTTAAAAAATGGCACGTCAGAGTGGTCTAATCAAGATTAAAGGAACATTGGACAATGTGTCCTTTTACAAAACAAAAGATGGGCATTTAGCCCGAATGAAAACATCTGTGGATGGAAAGCGTATTGCAAGCGATCCTGCGTTTGAGCGAACACGCGAAAACAACAAGGAGTTTGGGAATGCTGCAACTGCAGGAAAGCTTATGCGTGATGCATTGCGCCCAATGGCATTGAATGCATCTGATTCAAGAGTTACCTCTCGCTTAACGCAAATTATGACGAGAGTGAAAAACATGGATTCAACAAGCGCACGCGGTGGCAGAACTGTTGCAACTGGTGTTCAGGATCCTAATGCGTTGATTCAGTTGAAAGGTTTTGAATTCAACAAGTCTGCATTGTTGAGTGCAATTTTATTTAAACCTGTAACGGTTGACAACCTTACCGGGGAAGTAACCATTTCAAACGTGGTTCCACAAATGGATAT
>JBDKHH010000313.1:0-3772 GCA_039797785.1 Bacteroidota bacterium
CACCAAAATCTTCAGCACTTGGTAGTTCTTCAAAACGTATCTGAATCGCATGTTCTCCAGGTAAATAATCCTCGAAATTCGTCTCAAATTGAACTCCTAGCTTCGACGAATAAATCCAACACGCACGCACATACGATTTGTTTTTGAAAATCAACGTTGCCGTTTTAGTTTTAGGATCAATGTTTTTCAACTCTATTTTAAGATCGTTTGTTTGTGCTTTTGAATACGTTACCGGAAGTTCAGAGAAAGTGCGTGTTTTTTCTACTCCAGCTGCGTTTTTCCAATCTAAACGTACAACAATGTTCTGGTTAGCATGGAATTGACGAATGCACGAGAAATCAATTAGTTGTTTTTGAACGCCATTTGCAATCAATTTTGTCGAAACACTTTCCAATTGTTTTCCTTTTAAATCGAATACTGTGAATTTCAACTCTGTTTGAACTGTATCGACTTGATCTGACAACAAATAATATTCGTATACATTCTTACCAGTTGATTTTCTTAGTACAGCAATATCCTCGTAATCCTTTGTCACTTCGTATTGAAGCGCTTTCCAATTCCAAAAATAATCCAAACTCGACCACGACGGAGCAGGCCAACAATCGTTGATTTGCCAATACAATGTTCCACTGCAACGCGGAGCATCCAAACGATGTCCAGTAACCGCCATGCTCACTGCTGTTGCTTCGGTCAATTGGGAAAAGTAAACGAATTCTTCAAAATTTGCAGGAGTTCCAAATAGGATTTTCGCATGTTTCAAAATCATTCCATTTCCAACATAGCTTTTCTGATGGTGTTTCATGATGTCTGATTCCAAATCCCAATCTGTCTTTTCTGAAAAAGTAGATAAGGTAGAATACTCTGGAAAACTCTGAAATCCATATTCCGCATTGAAACGACCAATTTTCTTTGCGAAATCTTCCATTGGATCTTTTCCATGCCAAACTCCCCAGTAATGTTGCGTTCCGTGATTATAAAACTCATCTTTCCCCCAGTTACTCAAAGGCGAAGTATGACTATACGGCGCACTCGATAAAGCTGAAACTTGTGTTGGAATCAACTGTTTAAACAAGCGATTGTAACTATCTTCAATTTCTTTAGCATCCTTTCCATACAAATTGTATTTCACTTGGAAGCCCCAGTTTTTCCATGCGACATCTACTTCATTATTTCCATTGAACAAGGTTAAACTAGCGTGAGAAGCGATTCGCGGAATTTGGTAATCAATTTCTTCTTTCACATTCAATAAGAAATCAGGATCTCCAGGATACATGGCACAGGCGAACATAAAATCTTCCCAAACCATAATCCCTTGTTCATCACACGCATCAAAAAACGCTTCATCTGGATAATATCCACCACCCCAAACACGCACCATGTTGAAATTGCTTCTCGCCATCACATCAACCATTCTTCTCAAATCGGCATCCGTAACACGTGCAGGAAAAATATCTTGTGGAATATAATCGCCTCCTTTACAGAAAATTGGTCTTCCGTTCACTTTCACAACGTGGCTTGTTCCCCACTCGTCTGCTTCCATTACAATTTCAGAAGTTTTTATTCCAAAACGAACAGTACGCGAATCAATTACTTCACCCTTTTCATTGACAATTTGCCATTCATCGGTATATAAATTTTGTTCACCTTGTCCGCGCGGCCACCACAACTTGGGATTTTCAATACTTTCAACTCGATCTACTTTGATTGAATTTTCATCGATCTCAACTTCTCCAAATAATTTACTTTTCCAGATTAATGCTCCTTTCGACGGTTGAGAAAAATAAAGACTCAAGTTCAAATCAGCTTTTTCCTCTTCCACACTTGCAGTAATAACAGAAGTCAAACTAATTTTAGCAGCATTGTAAGTATTGAGTTTTACCGGCTTCAAAAACCCCATTGTATTCATTCTCAAAGCCCAATCCCAACCAAACTGATACTGCGGTTTTCGCGTGTACGGAGCGATTGCAATTGGATCAACATCATTCGGAGCTGGCAAGTGATAAGAAGCGGTTGTATAAGCCGCTTTGTGATAATTAACTGGAGAATAGAACTTTACCTTAATGGTATTTTGACCTAGTTTCAAGTTGTTTTTCACTTCAAAATAATAGGGACGAAACGCATTTTGTGTAAAAGCAATCAATGAATCATTCACAAAGATTTCAGCGTACGTGTCGATTCCAGGAAATTCCAACTCGACATAATCTTTTTGAAGTTGATCTGCAGTCAGCGTAAATTCCGTTTTAAATTCCCAATTGTATTTTTCAATCCAAGCAAATAACCCCTCGTTTTTACCATAGAATGGATCAGGCAATTCGCCACTTTCGATTAACTTTTCTTGCACCGAACCATGTGTTCCAGCAGACATCCAAACTTGTTTTTTAGGATGAAAGAATTGCCATTCCAACGTCGTTTGTGCCATAATTTGAAAACTGATTAACGATAGAATTACCAGGTAAAATTTCATAGGATTTAGTTTATTTACCAATTACGGTTGAACGGTGCATCCACCATTTTTTCTTCGGTAGCTGTTTTTAATGCGTAATTAAATCCGTTATAAACAGAATAAGATCCAACATTTCCATTTTTGTCAATCGCTAAAAAGCAACATTGTAAATTCGTTAAATCTTTATGCTTCGCGATGATACGCTCAACAGCCATTTTACACGCTTCCATTGGAGAATGTCCGTTGCGCATCAATTCAACAACCGTGTGACTTCCAGCGATACGAATAATTGCTTCTCCCAAACCTGTTGCCGTTGCAGCACCAACTTCTGAATCAATAAATAATCCTGCACCAATAATCGGAGAATCACCAACGCGACCGTGCATTTTATACGCCCAACCACTTGTTGTGCAAGCTCCACTGAAATTGCCGTATTGATCCATTGCTAACAAACCAATTGTATCATGATTTTCGTGATTGATCTCTGGCTTTTTGAATAAATCAGCGTTTTCTTTCTTCCACTTTTTGTATTCTGCTTTTACTTCTGGAATTGGCGTTTTAATTGTCTCAAAACCATGTTCCAAAGCGAATTTTTTAGCTCCAGCTCCAACCAACATCACGTGTTGCGTTTTATCCATTACAGCACGTGCAACAGAAATCGGGTGAGCAATTCCTTCCAAAAATGCAACAGAACCACAACGCGAATCATTGTCCATAATGCACGCATCTAAGGTAACATGTCCGTCGCGATCAGGCATTCCACCAATTCCAACGCTACGATTCGTTAAATCAGATTCAGTTACCTTCACTCCTGCTTCAACAGCATCAATGGCTAAACCGCCTTTTTCTAGCACTTTCCACGCTGCTGCATTCGCTGCTAAACCATGATTCCATGTAGAAATAATAACCGGACCATTCGCTTTCCCTTCGAATGACTGACCAAACAATTCACCTGCTTTTAACGGTTGAACAGCACTTAAGGCTGCACCTGCCAAACCAAGTTTTAAGAATTTTCTGCGCTGTTGATCTGCCATCTTATTGATTTTTAAGTTCGTTTGCTAACCATTTTTGGTACACTTTCGCGTATGCTTCGTGTTTTGAATATTCCACAGAAAAATCATGACGCCCTGAATAATCTGGTTTTGCCATCATGAAAATATAATTGTTGTTATCACGATTCAAGACAGCGTCAACAGTTTGTGAAGGTGGAATACAAATTGGTCCTGGAGGCAATCCTTTGATTTTGTAAGTATTGTATCCACAATCTATGTTTTTATGTTCATTTAACAAACGTTGAACACCATCCAATTTATCTCCCCAACAAAATTT
>JBDKHH010000314.1:0-4255 GCA_039797785.1 Bacteroidota bacterium
CTAAAGCTTTCCATTTTAATTTGATTGCTTGTCGTTGTGATTACTTGTTTTAGCCAGCTAAAACTTCATAATCACGCCTAAATCAATCATTTAAAATGAAATCTGAACTTCTAAAGAATAATCGAACTGAGTTTTAAACACTCGGATTTAGATTCGGGTGTTTTTTTTTGCATTCTTGCATTCTTGATGCAATTCATCTTGTTAAACATTGTCACCTTTGTGACATTCAACGCAGAATGGTTTTGTACTTTTATTAAAAATTAAAGACAATGAATTTCACAGACTACCAACAGACATTTGATCGTATTTTATCAGGAGAATTAACAACCGCTCCATACGACGATCCTCATTTTTTAGAATACGTTAAACTCAATCATTCACGTCAAAATCGCTGGGTAAAAAAAGGTGTTTTAATCGACGAAGCAGTTGAAGCAGTAAAAAGTATTCAAACAAAACAAAATTGGGTTTTAATTACAGAACCTTGGTGTGGTGACGCATCGCACAATGTTGCTTTCATCGTTAAATTGGCTGAGTTGAATCCGCTGATTTCGTTAGATATTCAATTACGCGATTCAGAAAATTCAGAAATTGATTCCTATTTAACGAATGGAGGAAAAGCAATTCCAAAGTTGATTATTCGTGATGAAAACGATCATGACTTACATGTTTGGGGTCCACGTCCTGCTGAAGCACAAGCCTTGTTTCACAAATTAAAAGAACAAAACTTGACATTGGAAGAGCAAAAAATCGGTTTACAACAATGGTACAACGAAAATCAAGGTTTGGCTGTTCAAACAGAAATTGCTCAAGCAATCAAACAACTAGTAACAGAGAACGCTTAAAATCATCTTCATTCGTTTTAAAATTATTATATTCACCCAACAAATTGAGTTTCATCGGTTTGAATGGTGAATATTAATTGAATGAAGAATAGCATAAATCGACTCGTTAACTTCGGAGTAAAGGCAACTTATCTCCCATGGGAAATCTATTTAACCAGAAAATTAAATGCCATCGTGTTTTTATCGATGCTGAACATGATTTTTGGAATAGCATTTTTTGTTTCAACGGGTTATACCACCTTTTTGACTGAATGCATTTTATCACTTGTAATTTTACCATTCGTTCCTCTCTTCAATTACTTCAAGAATTACGTTTGGGCTTCCTATCTCTTTTTTTGCAGTGCTTTTCTGTTCTTTATACCATTCAATTTAAAAATGGGCTTAGAATCCTATATGATTCTTTTTTATTTCCCAGTCATTATTAGTTTAGTACAATTACTCGGACGAAAAGAAACGTGGAAACATCTGTTAATCATTAGTGTCTTTTGTTTTTTAACGATTATCATCATCGCAGTCGGTTACAAAGATGGCTGTTGGGATTTAAATCTGAGTAAAACAATCTCAGGTAATCTATCCATTTTTAACATAATCGTTTCCTTCTCCTCAACGATTGCATTTGCGCTTATTATGGTCATAGAGTCAATTGCTCAAGACACTTTGATCAAGAAAATGCTCCATGAAAAAGAAATATTATTGGCAGAAGTTTTTCATCGCGTGAAGAACAACATGAACATTGTAACAAGCTTGTTGAATTTAAAGAAAATCACCTCGCAATCTCAAGAAACAAAAGATGCTTTGGAAGAATGCCGCAACCGCGTTTTTTCCATGGCATTGGTGCATCAAAATATATTCAACAATGATTCATTGATTGGTTTAAATTTTAAGCACTACATTATCAATCTGGTGGATGAAATTGCAAACTCTTTTGGAAGTAAAGATTCTTATGAAATCAAGTATGATTTAGATGAAATTCAATTGGACTTAAGCACATCGATTCCCTGTGGATTAATCATCAACGAACTGATCACCAATTCATTTAAATACGCACAAGTTCCAGGTAAAAAATTAATCATTTCGATCCTTCTGAAAAAGGAAAACGGTAAGATTCGATTGATGTGTCAAGACAATGGCCCCGGTATTGCAGAGAATTTCATGACAGAAAAGAACACACTCGGAATGGAATTGATTGAATCATTGTCCGATCAAATAAATGGAAAAAGCCAATTCAAAAATGACGATGGAACTTCTTTTGAACTAATATTTTAAATTATTGTTCAATCTATCACAATTCAATACTATTTTATTAACTTCCGTTCTAAATTTAAACGTTTTGAATGAAAGTAACTTTCAAAAGTCTTAGCGGCAACGAAGTAATTTCAACTAGACCAATTTGGAAAACTGAATTAAAGCGAAAGGTTAATCTTACAACGTGGGTAAGCATATTAAATATGTTTATGGCTACACTTTTCGTGTATTTCATGAATTTTGATGCCTTCTTCTTTGAATGTTTGATTACTACGATTCTTTTGTTTGGCATAGTTGCTGTAAATCGTTTCAATCCAATTATTGCGGTGTATTATTATTACATATTGGATTTTCTATTTCTAATACCCGTGAATTTAAAGATGGGTTTGGATTCATACGTGATAGTCTATTTCTTTCCCGTCATGTTCACCTTAATTCAGATGTTGGGTAAAAAGGAAACACTTAAACATCTGGTTATTTTGAGCGTATTAAGTTTACTATCTGTAATTGTCATTCTGATTGGTTTTAAATTTCAATGGTTACGCGATCTTCATTCATCAAGCAATTATTCTCTGATTGTGTTCAATATTCTGCTTTCAATATCTTCTTCTACCCTTTTTGCGCTACTGATAACATTTGATTCAATTAAACAGCAAACGATTATCAAAAAGATTCTGCATGAAAAAGAAGTTTTACTTTCTGAAGTGTTTCATCGCGTAAAGAACAATATGAATATTATTACCAGTTTGTTGAATCTTAAAAAGGTAACTGCAAAAGAAGAAGAAACAAAATTGGCATTGGATGATTGTAAAAACCGTGTTTACTCAATGGCCTTAGTACATGAGAATATTTATTCAAGTGAATCGAATATTGGTTTAAACTTTAAAGAATACATTGAAAACTTGGTGCGAGAAATTGCCTACTCATTTGGAGGTGAAGTTATGTATGAAGTTCAATTTGATTTAGAAGATTTGCAATTGGATTTGAACACATCAATTCCATGTGGTTTAATTATCAATGAACTCATCACCAATTCGTTTAAATATGGTAGATCTGAAGACAAACCTTTAGTGATTCAGATTGAACTTAAAAAGCGAAACGAACGGGTGTATTTGAAGATTAAAGACAATGGACCTGGTGTCACGAACGAAGTACTAAATGAATCAAACTCTTTGGGCTTAGAATTGATTCAAACACTTTCAGAGCAAATCAATGGAGAAATGAAGATTACTTCTGAGAATGGATTTCAATATGAACTTTCATTCAACTAAAAAAGGGACCTTCTCAGATCCCTTTTCCTAATACTGTTTTGTTTTATTATAATGAAATGTATCCACCAGCTAATAAACCTACCACACACACTGCAAGCACAATGTAATGTAAAATTGAAGGTTTTAACGTTGGTACATTCTCTGTATCTTCAGAAGACATTGCTGTCATGATAAAACGCAAATAGTAATAAATACCAATTCCAGAAGTGATGATTGCGATGATTACCAAAATCGGATACATTGCAAAAGCACTTGAGAACACCATGTATTTACCAAAGAATCCAGCCAATGGCGGAACACCTGCAACTGAAAGCGTCGCTAGCACCAATACAAAGCCGATGAATGGATTTTTTCTACCAATTCCTTTATAGGCTTCGATGTCATCACTTTCATTGTCTAGAACCAAGGAAACAACGATTAAAGCGATAATCGCAAAACCGTATCCTACTAAATAGATAAATAAGTTTTGTTGACTTTGGCTATCTTGATTGATAATTGCTAACAAAGCGTATCCAGCATTCGCAATACTTGAGTATGCCAATAAACGTTTAAACTTCGTTTGACGCAAGGCAGAAAGGTTACCAACAAGTACAGTAAGAATAATAATTCCAGCTAATGCTCCACCCCAAACAGCGTTTGCGTCTGCAAAAGCAATTGTAAACAATTTCCAGAAAGCGAATAAACCAGCCAATTTAACTACCGCAGCCATGAATCCTGTTACGATGTTTGGTGAACCTCCATATACGTCTGGTGACCAGAAATGGAAAGGTGCAGCTCCAACTTTGAACAAGAACGACGCCATCATCATTAAGATTCCGACATTCAACAATGCACCTTGCGCTGTTCCCAAACTAATTGCTGCTTGAATTTCAGCTAATTTGAATGAACCTGTTGCAC
>JBDKHH010000315.1:0-2662 GCA_039797785.1 Bacteroidota bacterium
GCAGCAACGCAGCTAATCATGAATGACAAATCACCCTGTCTGCGCTGGTGGCTACGACAGGCAGGGAATCATAAATCACAAATTAAGAATCACAAATCACGAATCTTTTTTACATTCGTAAAAAAGTACTACAGCTAAACTTTTCGTTAATCCAATCAAAAAGTTGTGGGTTGAAGTAAAGAGGATAGCGGTTATATTTAAGTTTATTACATCTGAATAAAACAACATGAGTAATAAGGAAATTTCAAAGGAAAATTTTAATGTTTTCAACTTAATCGCAGTTGGAGCATTTTTATACTATTTCTTAAGATGTTTAGCACACTTGTTTGTTATTGGCTACAAATTCATTGGGATAGTTAGCGGAATGGAACCGGTTGTTTTATTCTGGACAAACAAAATTCTTTATATAGTAGTGATGTGTCTTGCATTAAGGCTTTGGATAACTAAAATGTGGAAACAAATTGATTTAAACTCGATAAACACGAAACAAATTCTCTTAAAGATTGGAATTGCTATTGTTATCGCCAATGTCCTTCAATTTTTATACGGGTACTACGTCCCAGATTTTTTATTCGAAAACTTTGAGAAAGCATTGATGAGTTATCATGAGGTGGAGAAGGTGATTGATATATTTGGTTTAATTGATATCAGTTTTAGTATTATAGGAACATCAATTCTTCTAGTACTATTTATTAAATGGAAATAGCATATAACTCGTAGAAAGCAAAATGGCGTGTGATTAGAATCGAGAGAAGGTGCCACATCGCTTAGACCCAAACGTTATTCACAATTGAAGTATGTACAAAATCATCTTAATACTATTTGTAATTAGCTTTTTTGGATGCACTCCATTTAAAGAGTATAAATATTTTACTGGTTCTGTGTTAGCTGAAGATAAAAATTCGCCAATCCAATATGACAGTATTATGATTACTGAAATTAAGCCAGGTTATTACTATTGGATTTTACCGAAAGATACTACCGAGCGAATAGATTATAACGAAATTGAATGGATCTATGTCTCGAAGAACTTTAAAATAAAACAATTTACTACTGCAAACGTTGAATACTGTATGCTAGATATGTATTGGAAACAAAACCCAAAACAGATTTATAAACAGATTAAATACGATCAACTAATGTTTGATTCACTTTATTTAAATTGTAATAATGAAGAATTTGCTCCTTCTCGTCTACATGAAAAAAATGATTGGATTATCGTATTGGGACCAGCAAATGACATAATTAATTATGAAGAATTACTATTTGTAAAAGGTGGTTTAATACATAAAATTCAGAATTATTCAGGGGTTAGTTCAATGAATAAGTATAAGTATATTGGAAATTAAGAATGTGCATCAAATCCTTCAATCACCTGCCCAAAAATCCCACTTCGCAACAAATCATTCCGTATATTTCCATCAACTCTTCGTTTGACATTCAATGGTAACAATTGACACATTCAGAAAATTAGCACTTTCGTTTCCAGAAGCGACAGAAGAAGCACACTTTGAAAAAACGTCGTTCAGAGTGAAAAAGAAAATCTTCGCAACCTATGACGGAGTTCAAAATAGAGCGTGTGTCAAGTTATCAGAAATAGATCAGGATGTATTTTCTGCCGCTGATAGGACAATCGTTTTTCCGGTTGACAACAAATGGGGTAAACAAGGTTGGACGCTTATCGAATTGAGTAAAGTGCATGAAGATTTATTTATAGATGCGCTGACAACAGCCTATTGCGAAGTAGCACCAACGAAACTTTCAAACCAACTAAACTCCTTTAAAGTAAAGGCAGAAACCGACCGATTTCTATTACGAGAACTGCTTACAACAGATGTGGAAGGAATGTTTGAGCTTGATTCGGATCCTGAAGTTCACAACTATTTAGGAAACAACCCTGTGACGAACAGGGAACAAGTGACCAACATAATCAATCTCGTAAGACAGCAATATCGTGATAATGGAATTGGGCGTTGGGCAATCATCGACAAAAAAACAAACGAATTCATTGGTTGGACAGGTTTGAAATTGGAAACGAAATTGACGAACAATCATCAAAACTATTTCGACATTGGTTACCGCCTCAGACGCAAGTTTTGGGGACAAGGAATCGCCAGTGAAACAGCAATGGTCACACTTGATTATGCGTTTAACACCCTACAGGTGAAAGAGGTTTTTGCTTCTGCGCACATCGATAACGTTGGCTCAAATAAAATTCTTCAAAAAATCGGAATGAACTTAATCGAAACCTTTTACTATGAAGACATCAAGTGCAATTGGTATGGATTGGATAGAAGTGAGTATGAAAGAAATAAATAAATAAGGCACTGAATAACCACAATTAGAAACCAAAACCATATTTTTGAAAAAACAACTAAACCAAATTAAAGAATGAAAAGCAAAAGATTACTAGCTGTAGGTTCCATTTTAATGATCGTCGGAATCGTAAAACTCTTCACTACAAATAATATTGAACTTTTTGATTACTTTTTTCCAACTGGACTAGGTGCCGGAGTTTTTATTTTTGGATTGATAATCATGAATTCAGAGAAAAACTAAACCTTAGGCTTATTATCTTTCATGTCTTGGCGACTCTGTTTTTGTTGTTGGCGCAAAGTGAGTTTCTTTGCTTTTGAATTTTTAATGAACTCGTTTATGAAAA
>JBDKHH010000316.1:0-8415 GCA_039797785.1 Bacteroidota bacterium
TCTTTGGTATTGTTTTTGCCTTAAGCGAAAATGTCTAAATTTGCTTTATGAAACTTTTTTACGCTTTAGTACTTTTCTTATCTTTTTTTGGTTTAACCTCATGCATTGAGATTATTGACGATATTTCATTGAACAATGACGGAAGTGGTACATTGAAATATACCATTAACTTAAGTTCAAGTAAAGTAAAAATCAACTCAATTTTAGCACTAGACAGTTTGGATGGTAAGAAAGTACCGAGTATTCCAGAAATAGAAGAACGCATTGCTTCATTCAAGAAAAAATTATCGGCAAAAACTGGTATTTCCAACGTGACGATTGAATCGAATTTTACGGATTACATTTTCAAGTTACAATGTGACTTCACGAGTTTAACAACACTTCAAAATGCATTGAAAGATGTTATTGAAGAAGAAAGTAAAGAGAAAAACATTCCTGAGTTGGAACATAATTGGTTGAGCTGGGATGGAACAAAAATGACGCGCTCAATTCCTGAGATAACTGTTAAAAAAACTAAAGAATTAAAGACAGAAGATATCGAATTAATGAAACAAGGAAATTACACTTCGATTACTCGATTTGAGCGTCCTGTAGAGAAATTCGACAATTCAGCAGCAGTTTTATCGAAAAATAAGATGGCTGTGATGATAAAAACGAATCCTTATGCATTGACGCAAAATTCGAATATTTTAGAAAATATCATCTATCTGTCGCCAATCAAGAATTAGACACTTTATTTTCGTAAATTCGCAGAAGATTTTAGTATAAACAAAGTGATTTTACGCTTACAAATGAAGCTATTCCCTGTAATTGCCTTCGTTCTTTTCGGAGGTTTCGTGCTGGCACAAAAATCGGAGGAACTGATCCCCAAAGATGCTGTTACTGTATTCAGTATCAACAACATTTCTTTATTGCAAAAAGTTTCACTCGATGATTTGGTGAAATATGACTTCATGGAAGAAGTTCAGCAAGAATTGTTTGATGGATCGACTTCAGGGAAAACAATCAAAGAATCAGGGATTGATTTTGATCAAAAACTCAACGTTTTTTACGGCCGTGGTGAAACACATGAAGTTTCAGGTTTTACTTTTGGAATTAAGGATAAAAAACAATTGTTTCAAGTGTTTGATGATTTCGAGCAGGTGAAAAGCCCATATCCAGGAACTGAATTTTATACATCCTACTTTAATAACTTGATTATTTCAGGAAACTCAGCTTTATTGATTCGAGTGGAACCAAACATCAATACAGTTGATGAAATGACTGACTCTATTTGGTATGCGCGTGGAAATGAAAATCCTTGGTACAACGAAGAATCGATGTACGACGGAATGGAAACGGATGAGGAAGTACTTGAGGAAGAAATTTATGAAGAAATGGAAGAGGAAGAAAAACCTGAGAATGGTTACGACTTCCCTTCAGCAGGTGAAAACCCGAATGAAAAAAATTACTACGAATTGCGCGACAGTGTTCAAATTATACTTCAAAATCAATTTTTAACCGGTTTGTGCGATGAGTTACTGATCAAAAAAATGAATTTGGTGAAGTTCGATGCACGTTTCGCTGAACAATTAACACATACATCAGAAGGTATTTTCTATTTGGATAATTCTCGAAATGTACAAGAAGCACGTGGACTTTGGTATTTCCAAACAATGTTCCCAAGCTTGTACAAAGACATGCAAGAAGTATACACCGGAAATGTTTTGTTAGGTGATTTACTATTGAATGAAACTTCTGTTGAGTTCAAAATGGAAGCGCGATACGGAGAAGCATTGGGATCAATTTATCAAAAAATGAATGATTCTAAATTCGACAAAAACATCCTAAAATACATTAACGAAAACAATACAGCTTATTTCACTTACAATGTGAACATGCGTGAAGCATATGAACAAGCTTACAAAGTGATTATGCCTATTTTGACTGATGAACGCAATCCGCAAATGTCAGCGAATGTATTGACGATTGAATTGTTGAACGAATTTGTCAATAAAGACGCTTTATTTGGAACGTACAAAGGAAGCATGTTCGGATCATTTAATGGTGTGAAGAAAATCAAAACGACAAAAATTGAATTCATTTACGACGAAAACACCTTCGAATACTACGAAAAAGAGGTAGATGCGGAAGAAGATATGCCAATCTTTACTTTAGGATTCAGTACTGAACGTTCTGATATTCCGGAAAAAGTATTGAAACATTTGGCACGATTAACATCTCGTTTCCAAAATATGGGTGATTATTGGGTGTATGAAGATGCAATTTTAGAAGCTGCTCCATTGTACATGATTGGTAAAAACGGAATGTTCATTTTCACAAACGATGAAGATTTAGCGAAAAATCACTCGAACGGTTACGGAAGTCAAGCGCTATCAGCGAAAGAAGCTAAAAAAGCGAAGAAAAGTGGATTCATGTATGGTCAAATCGATTGGTCAAAAGCAATCGAAGGCTTCCCAAGAGACTTCTTCACGGATCAAGAAAATGAGTTGATTGATGCCATGAGAGGTAAAACTGGTAAAATGGAATTAACGACATCAAAAACGAGTAAGGACAAAACAAGTTTTGATTTAGTCTATAATTTTGGTGGTAATTACGACAATTCAGGAAAATATTTGTTGGATCTTTTAAATAGCATTTACGTTATTTCAAAATAAGCAAATTCATGTTTAAGAAGATTTCCTTAATCATATTCTTATCAATTGCTTTAGGTGCGTTTTTAATTTTACGTCCGTACATTTTTAGAAAGAATGTTCCGCCAAGAATTGAAGACCGTTTGCCAGATGCCGATTTCTTAGGTCGTGCATACGTGCTAGATGTTGCACGCGAAACCAGCGGAATGATGTACTACCATAAAATCCCTTTTCGCGATTTATTCTCTTATGAATTTATCTTAAGCCAAGGAAAATTATACGGATTAAATCTGCAAAATCCTGTTTATTTCTATGGAAATGAAAGTGGAGATTGGGGCGCTTTGGTTGAAGTTACTGATAGTAGTAAAATTTACGAAGGCATTGAACGTCTCGGGAAATTCATTGACATCACGGATACGCTCGTTGACGAACAAAAGGTTTATCGATTCAAAAAGGAGAATGGGTATTTGTATTATGGACACAATTACTTATTCATTTATAAAGGAACAAATTTCAAAGCAAACTATGAACGTGTGCACCGTGCAAAACGATACGACATCGAACCTACTTGGCGCGCTTTCTTGAAAGAAAAACAGTTCAAGGATGAAAAATTGGTCCTGTATTCAAATTGGTCCAAATTAAAAGAAAATGGAATCGAAACGGCATTGTTTGCGCATGATAGCGATTCAACAAGTTTCAGTTTGAAAGCCTATGTGCGCAACAAGAAACCATTGAACGTTAAAATGAAAAAAGAAGGGATGAACCTTAAATCAGGAGAATCCACAAGCAAAATGCTGAATGTTCATTTAGACATTGAAAAATTACGAAATGACCCAGAAGATCCGTTGTACAAATGGATGGTGAAACTTGGTAAGAAAATTAGTTTCCCTACAGCAGAGTTTTTGAATGCTTGGGAAGGTGATTTATCCTTGCGACAAGGAGGATTTCAAACTGTTCAAGAAACGTACATTGAATCGATTTTAGATGATGATTTTAACGTCACGGAAGTCGAAAAAACAAAAGATGTTAAAGTTCCGGGTTATTCAATCATGTTCTCTGTCAACAAAAATGGAAAACAATTGATTAACCGTTTATTATCAAAAGGAATTTTAACGCAAGAAGATCAGTACTTCCGTTTCTTGTTCTCGCCGCAATTGAAAATGTCAACGAAAAACAATTATTTCATTTTCCATACGGGTCAATATGCGCCACAAACAGAATCAAGTACAGTAAACAACGGTGTTTGGACACAAAGAGGAACACGTTTGGTCTTCAGTTTGGATTCGTTAAGTCGCTTTGAAGCATTCGGATCAATCTATATTCCGGTTGATCGCATCATCAGCCGTAACAGGTTCTTTTAATTGATTTAACTTTCTGTTAATCACCTGATGGCAAACGTTTAACAGTGCCAAATATTGTGCTTTCTTTTGATTTATACTAACACCTATTTGTAAATAACTCGCTCTTTCGTTTTTGTCATTTTCTGAATTTATTCAATTACATTGATAAAAAATTCAACCATGTCTAGAAAGCAAAAAATCTACGTACTTGATACCTCTGTGTTATTGCACGACCATCAAGCCATCATGAATTTCAAGGAAAATCATGTAGCCATTCCAATCACAGTATTGGAGGAATTAGACAAATTCAAGGTTGGAAACGACACAAAGAATTTCTCTGCTCGCGAAGTCATTCGGTTCATTGATAAACTTTCCGGGAACGGTGGTTTACAAGAATGGATCTCTTTGGGAAAAGGCATGGGGAACTTTCGTGTTGTCTTGGAGAATAATCCACGGGAAATCAATGCCGAATATGTATATTCAGTTGGTAAGAATGATCATAAAATCATCAATGCAGCTCTCTTCTTAAAGGAAACGGAATTGAAGAAAGAAGTTGTTCTTATCACAAAGGACATTAATCTGCGCATCAAGGCGAAAGCATTGGGAATTGCAGCAGAGGATTACGAAACTGGAAAAGTGGATAATAATCACTTGGAAGAAGCTTCATCGTACACAATTGAAGGAATTGATTCGGAAGTTATTCGTCAAATCTTTACAGCAGGTAAAATCGATGAAGATGGTATTTTAGGATCTAAAAAAGCGCCAAATGGTTATTACATTTTAAAGAATGGTAAAACATCTTCACTGGCTGTTTACAATCATCATACGGATCAAATTGAACGCATTGAGAAGGAATACATCTATGGAATAAAGCCTAAAAATGCGGAACAAGCGTTTGCCTTTAATGCACTTTTGAATCCAAATGTGAAATTAGTTGCCTTGCAAGGTGTTGCTGGCACCGGAAAAACATTGATTGCTTTAGCCTCTGCGCTTGAACAAATAAAATCCTTCCATCAAGTGATTTTAGCTCGTCCAATTGTTCCTCTTTCAAATAAAGACATTGGGTTCTTACCTGGCGACGCCAACGACAAAATTGGTCCGTACATGGAACCTTTGTGGGATAATTTAAAATTCATTAAATCACAATTTGGTGAAAATGAAAAGAAATATCGCGCTATCATCGAATTAGAAGAGGCTGGTAAAATTGTGATTACTCCATTGGCTTTCATTCGTGGAAGAAGTTTGTCTAACATCATGTTCATCATTGATGAAGCACAGAATTTAACGCCACATGAAATCAAAACAATCATTACGCGTGCAGGAGAAAACACTAAAATCATTTTTACAGGTGACGTGCATCAAATCGATACGCCTTATTTGGATGAAAACAGTAACGGATTAGCCTATTTAATTGATCGATTAAAAGGTCAAGAGTTATTTGCACACATCAAATTAGAGAAAGGTGAGCGTTCGGAACTAGCAAACCTTGCAAACGACTTATTATAAACAATTCCAAACTGCGGATTTATTCTGAATTCGCAGTTTATTTTTTCAGTAAATTCGTTAAGGCATCTTTCAAATTGGGGAATTGGAAAACAAAACCCTTTTGAACGATTTTGGTATTGGACGCTCTAACACCTTTCAAAAGAATCAATGACATTTCACCAAACATCCAACGCAACATAAATGCTGGAACATTTGGAAACCAAAACGGTTTATTGAGGACCAAAGCAATCGTTTTCATTAATTCCTTATTTGATTCATTGCCCGCAAGCGCATTATACGAGCCGTCTAAGTCGTTTTCAATCGCAAACACGAACATTTCCACCAAATCATCAATATGAATCCACGGAGAAGCTTGTTTACCATTTCCTATTGCAGAACCAATTCCTATTTTTACAATTGGTAACAATCGACTCAAAGCTCCACCTGTTGACGATAAGACCATTGCCGTTCGAATCTTAGCTACCTTGCAATTGGCAGAAAACTGTTCGGCACTTAATTCCCAAACTCTAACCAATTGAGATAAGAAATCATTTCCAAACGAATCTTCTTCAGTACATTCTTTATTCTCAATAAAACCGTATGCATTAATTCCTGATGAACAAATAAACTGTTTCAAATTTGGCATTTGCTCGACCAACGAAAACAAAAAGACGTTTGTACCTACTCTAGAGTTCTGCAATTCAAGTTTGCGTTCATTCGACCATTTCTTGTCTGCAATTCCAGCTCCACTCAAATTGATTAACACATCAACTTGATCCAATATTGGACAATCAATTTGCTTGTTCTGAGGATTCCAATAGTACTGATCTGGTCCCTTTGGTGTGCGCGACAAAACCGACACATCATAACCTTTCTCCAACAAACGCAGCGTAAGTTTTTTCCCGATTAATCCAGATCCTCCAGCAATTAGTACATGTTTCATTAACTTCTTTTATTGGTAGAACAAGTACTGTTGAAAATAGTTTTGTTAAAAGAAAAATCTTCCATTGATCCATTCCGAATCTAGTACGGCATCTTTTTTCTGATAAAACTGTATTGCGGGCTCATTCCATTCCAACACTTGCCAATCCATGCGTTTCACTCCACGATCTTTTGCAATTTCTACAACCCGATCAAACAACAGCGAACCTATACCTTCACCTCTTAATTCCGGTAAAACATAGAAATCCTCAAGGTATAAACACTTGCCTTTCCATGTGGAATAATTCATGTAGTACAATGCAAATCCAACAATTTGCTTGTCTTTTTCTGCGACAATGGCTTCACAAATCTTTTCTTCAAACAAATGAATCGCGAGATCCTCAGCTGTATTCACAACTTGCTCCGGAGCTTTTTCATACAGCGCTAAACCATGGATTAAATCCATAATAGCCTGTTCGTCACCTTTTCGAGCTTCACGAATCATCTTATTGAACTCCAGCTAAGTTGAAACGTAAACGAATACCTGTACTCATATTAGCCGTTTTATACGATGTTGCAATTTTCGGTGTATTAATAATTTGATCGTAATACAATTGGATTGTTAAATTTTGAGTCAAATTATAATCAGCCGAAGATTTAATTGAAACAACACGTTGTCCAGCAGTCGCTTGATTTGTGTTCTCTACAACTTTACGAATCACCGTTAAATTATCTCTGAAAGATAAATCAAAACGAATATTCAAAGCACTTGCAGGAATTTTATCGAAAGGTAATTTAACCTTTTCAAATTTGTATCCTGTTCCAATAATCCATTCACTTCCCAATACTTCAGTAACCTGATTATTGTTCAAAGAAAGTGTTGCACTACGGTCTTTTTTGTATTCAAATTTCGTAATCAATCCTTGACCATTTGAAGCCCCACGTTTTTTAACATTCCAAGTTGCATCAAAACCAATAAGTGGCGAGAAGCGTTCAGAAATCGTAATGTTCTGCATTTGGCGATCTGCAATGAAGTTGTTATTAATATCGCGTGCATTTGCATCTCCATTCGCATCAAATCCAGCATTCAAATTCGTTTGTAATCCAGCAACACTAACCGTTGAACTGTAAGCGTGACGGATAACGAAGTTTTTCACGTACTTTTTAGCGAACTCATATTTTGTTAAGCCATTGTAATTGATAGACCAGTTTGGTAGTGGAATATTTTTCAACGGATTCACATTTTTCTCATTCACTGATTTTTTAGAATAAGCAGTTAAGAAAGCACCTGTAACTACCTCTTGCTGCGTTCCACTATATCCAGAATAATATCCTGACGCAAGTGGATTAGAGTTTGAGTTATTTGCACCTAACAGTGCAGAAACAGCCTCTCTATTATCTAACATCGTTTTAAACGTTTCTGACGTATACGTTTTGCTATCAATAAGTGCAAAAGCAGAACCAATCGTAATGTTCGTGTATGTTAACGTACCTGTTTCCACTCTACTTTGTCCTTCATATTGTTGAGTAGCTTCATTCCATCTGAAAAATTCACTTGAATTATTTCCAAACGTTCGTGTAAGACTCATTTCAACAGTAACATCTTTCAAAGGCTCTAACGAAGCGCGAAGACTCATGTTCTGAGTATGCGTTGTCGTATATTGTTTGTTTAGTTCTTCATTCTTAACTAACCAATTGTTCCCAGCCGCAGTTGTTGCAATATTATAGCCAGTTTCACGTCCCCATAAGTCATAACGCTGTTGACCGAATACGAAACCACCCATTGGCGCACTGAAATTATTGTTGAACCCTAAAATACTCGACTCTTGGTTATAACCTGGCAACAATGTACCATCTGTCATAGCATACGTTCCAGAAACATTTCGAACAGACATAAGCGCTCGAGCAAAGAAGCCAGCAACAGGATGAACTTTTCCTTTACGTTTCTTCTCACGCTCTTTCTTACGTTTCTCGCGTTCTTTTTTACGTTTTGCTTTTTTCTTTTCTTTTTCGGTCATGTTGGATTCATCAATCGG
>JBDKHH010000317.1:0-7998 GCA_039797785.1 Bacteroidota bacterium
CAATGTTTAAAAGGATATTTGGATGATGGAGTAAATCAAATCATCGTAATAACAGATGGTGCATTTAACCGCAGTTCGGATGACTATAAAAAATTCATTAAAAAATATAAGCGAAAAGGAATTCAAATGTCGGTGGTTGGTATTAAAAACAAACCAATGGATGAGGATGAAATGAAGGACGCTGCAGAGTTGGGAGGAGGTCGTTATATTCCAATTTTTAAACTGGCGGATGCGCAGAATAACTTGAAGGAAGAAATTCGATTGATTTCATTTAAAAACCGTTGATAACAGATCTTTAAATTCAATAACCCACACTATTCAGTTGAAACATCAGATTTCACAGAATTTGGCCAAATGTTCATTAAGACTTTATAAAGTGCTAGGATAAAAAGTATTCCAATTACTATTATTGCATCAGCTGATTCAACGTTACAAAGGACTAATCTTGAAAATATAACAGCTAGAATAGTTAAAATAATAGCATAGGTAATATAAAAAAAATAAGATTTAGATTTTATTCGTGATAACTCGCAATCACTTATAAAACTGCCTTTTTTTTCAAATTTTAATTGGATTCTGAACTGAATGTTAAAGTCGAACTCTGAGGTTACTAGTATTTCAAAACAGTTACCATATTCGGTATTTCATTGAAAAGATATATAACACCATTTTGTACATACACATATTTATATCCACTCTTTTTTTCAGGATAAGTTAGTAAATTGTGCATAGAAGAGAATTCGCTAAGAATTTCTTGAATACTGGCTTTTTTGATTTTGTTTTGTTCAATATCAGCTATGTATAAACCGTCACTTTTAACTATTGACAAATATATTTTATCACTGACCTTAAAGAGATTTAAGTCACCGCCTATGCTCGACAATTTTTCTTCATTTTCAAGCTTGATCACATATGTACTACCTTCAGAATCTTTACTATTCATTGAAAACATCCAAACCCCATTGATTCTGTCATTCTCATTATGAAACCCAAAAAAATAATAACTTCCATCTATAAATTTACATTCGAAAAGATTATTTAAACCACTAGTAGAATTCACTGTGATTTTTGTGTATAAACCGTTCGCACCTATACGTGAGGGGTCTGATGAGAGATCTCCACCTTTGAATCCAAAATATCCACTTATTAATTCATTGTTTATTTTTACATTTTCAATGAGGATTGACTCACTTAGTTCTTCATCCAGGATATCAACTTCAGTGATTGAAAATGAAAAATTTCCTGCGTTATTTTTCATTTGTGTCAATACAATTTTAGTTTTATCATATCCAACAATTTTAGGATGTCCAACCTTCCTCAGATTAATATCTTCAACAGAAGCTTGAAAGTTTAGTTTTTTAATTGTTGAATTAAAATCCTTGTCTATACAACACAAATAATAGCCGATTCCACTGGTGGTCAAGTAATCAAATAAGAAATATAAATTATCGTTAATGCAAATTACAGCTTCACTTACAATATTATCGAGTTCAATATTGCTACCAATTTCTTTAAAAAAATTAGGAATCTTATTATTGCTAAACACCTGATTACCATCTCTGTCAATACGTGTTATTTGCAACGGACTTTCATCCCCATTGCCTGACTTTGAAGTTACGTAGCTGAAATTTATGTGGTAAGCAAATTCATCCCCTATAATCAGTTCATTATGAAGATTTAAGGGAATAATTTCTTTTTCCCAAAGTTGTGTCCCAATCTCATTGTAATAAACGATTGACGATTTTTTACTTGTACCAGAACCATAGGAAATGAACCCATTAGAAAAAGGTACCGTTTTAATTGTATTTCCTTTTACATCACTCAAATCAATTTCGATTTGGCAAAACATATTATTAGAAATGAAGGAAATGAGAACGATAAGTATACGATTTAGGGTCATAATAGAAAGGTTAAAGAATGAAGTTATAAAGATAACGGAATTCAAATTATAATTGCGATTAATAACTAATTTCTAATAGTAATTATTAAGACAGCCTCTTTTTAGGATTTATCCAATTGACTGAACCTGATCAATCACATCTAGTTTAATTAAATTCCAATTCTTTTTGAGCAAACAACGTGGATCAAAATCCTCATCTGCATAGGTGAAATTGATTAGTTTTTTGATAATTCTTTTTTAGCAGGTTGCTGCGGGTAGCTATGATTGTGCGCATACAAGATTGTTTGAATGGATTGGTGTTCGAGTAAATAGTGTATATCCCAAAAATTGACTTTGCTCCCTCATTTTTGAATTTGTTCCACCAATAACCCCATTTAATAAGCAGCTCCTCCAAATCGGAAACCGTCATAAGTATCACTTCTTCGATATGTGGTTCGCCGTAATACAAATCTATCTTGACATAATCTTTATTCAAATTGTATTAAAAAAAGGATACCCCCTTTATGACTAAAATCCTCCTTTATTTTAAAATAGAAGTATCTTTGAAAACAACATAAATATGATTCTAATGAAACATTTTCTTATTCTTTTATCAGTACTTGCAGTATCCTCACTTTTTTCGCAACAATGGAATTATGACAATGACTTCAATACGCAGCACGTCATTGATGGTAGGATAGACCGCATTTGTGTTCAAGATGATGGGAAATATTTGGTTGCAGGTTTTTTTTCAATTGTAAATACCCCTATCACTAGTATTTATTTGGCGCGGTTGAATAGTGATGGTACTTTAGACACAACCTTCACTCCCTTATTAAACTTTAACTTAATCAATACAAGGATGGTTATGGCTCTACAAACGGATGGTAAAATTATCTTGGGAGGAAACCAATTAAGCAGACTACTTCCCGATGGGAGTCAAGATACGTCATTTAATACTAATACTCAAGGATTGGCATGTTCAATAAAGAGTATTGCCGTTCAAAACGATGGTAAAATTCTTGTAGGTGGCTCAGGTTTCGCTATCCAAGCTGTGACATCTGATGATAACTTATTAAGATTTAAGCAAAACGGTTCGGTAGATACTACTTTTAACCTTGCGCAATTGGGTACAATCAATAGTTCAACTTCAATAAACGTTATTCATTTGTTACCGGATGGTAAATTCTATTTTGGAGGTTTGTTTGGTTATTCTTTAGATGGATATTGTTTGGCTCGTGCTGATACTTTTGGGAATATTGATACAACATTCGAATGTACACTAGGTTTTTCTGAAGTATTTGATATTGCTATTAAACCAGACGGAAAATTATTGGTAGGATGCTCTGATGGTATCAAACAATTTTCTTCGAATGGATCCCAAGACTTAACGTTCAATCCTCCTGTTATAAGTAATAATGTATTCGCAATTCAGTTACTTCCTAATGAAGAAATTGTTATTGGTGGAAATTTCAATAATGTAAATGGAATGGGAGGAACAGCTTTAGCCACAATTCTAACTGCCAATGGAGATCTTTCTTCAAATAATTTTATTTATCCGCATTCTACAGGTAATTTACCAGGAGTATATGATCTTCTTTTAGAAACGAATGGGGATCTGACCATTGTTGGTGATTTTTTGCCCCAAAGTAATTTTGATCATGATATTAATCGTTACTCAGCTGAAGCCGTTGGGTTAGATTTTGATCAATTTGTGCTTCCTTCCGAAGTTGATAGTTGCAATGGAGCAGTGTATGTCTATGCAACAGGAACTCCACCTTTTTCATTTAACCTTGGTAATGCGACTCCTGTTGTTGTCTCAGATAATGAAGTCTATTTCGACAGTCTATGCCCTGGTGTATATACACTTTTAACAACAGATGGATTTGGCGATACACTGACTTCGCAAGTTGTTATTGCAACAGATAGTAGTTACTTTTTCAATAACCCTTACAGTAATTTTTCAGCAATCGATTCATTAGGCTCAGTGCTAACTGATTGTTACATTTCCTATAATCAGATTGATACTGCATTCATACATGAAATTTCTCTTTTGGGTGATACAGCAGTTGTTGTTTGGGAAATTATATCTGCTAGTGGAATTTCATATGACACAGCTGTATATATATTGGAAAATGGTAATGGCATTTATTGGCTACAAGCTGAAATTTATTGTCCTTTTAAGTCGGTTGGTGAATACATGGTTGTTACACAATCCATTTATAGAATCGATACAAATGTATTCACAAGCACTCTTGATGTTGAGGAAGCAGCAAGTATAAACCCTTCCATTTTTCCAAACCCAACCAATGGGGATGTTACTGTAATATGTGATCAAGAAGAAGCGATACTAACTATTACAGACTTAAATGGAAGAATACTATTGACTCGTATTTTTCAAGATAAAGCAGTTATTTCATTTGAAAATCAAGCAAGTGGCATCTACTTTTTAAATTTAGAAGGAAACAAAGGTGTTAGCCAGACTCGTTTAATCAAATATTAGTTTACGTCGAAGTTTACAACTCACTTCCTCTAATTAGCACCTTAAAGACATAATAGGAAACAAACTCAGTTCGAAGATTAAATTGGGCTACAAACAGGCGTTAAAAGGCTATTTGGATGATGGAGTAAATCAAATTATCGTAATTACAGATGGCGCATTTAACCGCAGTTCGGATGACTATAAAAAATTCATTAAAAAATATAAGCGAAAAGGAATTCAAATGTCGGTGGTTGGTATTAAAAACAAACCAATGGATGAGGATGAAATGAAGGAAGCTGCAGAGTTGGGAGGAGGTCGTTACATTCCAATTTTTAAATTGGCGGATGCACAGAACAACTTGAAGGAAGAGATACGTTTTGTAACCTTTAGAAAGTAAATAACAATGGTTTTAAGTGTTTTTACCTACTGTTCACTAGTGGTAAGGAGGACTAAAACAGGAATAAAAAAATAGTTCCGCTTAATCTTAGTTTCTTTGTAATGCAGGCAATAACATTGTCATTGCAATAAGCAATAGTTAGGTGGTTTCGGGTTAAAAGGCACAGTTCATTCTGTGCCTTTTTAATCAGAATTAAAAAATATAAAAGGCTGTTTACAAGGATGTGGAAACAGCTAAACTATGTTCATAAAAATGTTATTATTTTCCACCAATTTGCTTGGTTTGAAGCTATTTAATGAATAAATTTGAACATCACTCTCTTTAAAGCATAAGTACACTTACTTTATTGGAAATGAAATGAATATAATGAAAGCTGTTGTCGTAGAGGATTTCAAATTAATCGCCACTATTTGGGAAACACTTCTCAAGGATTTGGGGTTTGATGAAGTTCATGTTTTTCACCATGCAGATGGTGTTAAAGAAGGCATTTTGGATATTAAGCCAGACATTGTATTCATGGATGTAAACCTTCCCGGTTCAATGAACGGTTTGGATATTACAGAAGAAGTGATTAAAGAAAATCCAGACATCAAAGTAATGATGCTCACAATTCACACAGATCCATCGTATATTCAACGTGCATTTGCTATTGGAGCAAAAGGATTCGTGACAAAAAATTCCCCAATATCAGAAATTAAAGATGCTGTCAAAGCAATCCTTGAAGGGAAAACGTATATGTGTAAGGAAATTGGTGAAATCTAATTAGAATTACCTAAGTTTTCTAATATAGGACGAATTGTTTGGTACAGTTTCTCTTCATCCCAAGGTTTTGAAATGAACTTTTCAAGAAAATCTCCGTCAGCTAATTCGTTCACAATAAGATCATTTGCTTGACCAGAAAGCATCACACATTTGATATGCGGATATTTTGACTTAATAGAACGAACTAATTCTGCACCATTAATTTTTGGCATTTGATAATCGACAACAATCGTCAAAACTGAAATATCATTTTCAACCAATTCATCAATGCTTTCAAGAACTTTTGTTGGGTCTGAATAACATTCAAGCAATGTGCTTTTATGTTCAATTATTTTGTTTAATTGAAAGGCCAGCATTTGAAGGATGAAGGGATCATCATCAACGCATATTACCGCATATTTCATGTCATTCATATTACAAACTTACGCTAAAAAATTATCGAAACAAAAAAATATTACCTTAAAGGTTCAAAATTAAGGATTTGCACGTTAATTCAAATGGATAATTGGTGATTTACACGGAAAGGAAACAGTGAATTTTGTACTGTCAGGATTTGAACTAATTTCAATCTTTGCATAATGTTCATCAACAACATTTTGAACAATACTTAGCCCAAGTCCAGTGCCGTTCGTTTTGTTTTTGGTAGTGAAAAACTTCGTAAACATGTTGTCCATGATTTCAGGAGGAATAACCTCTCCATCATTTTCAACGGTGATTTGAATTTCAGTTGGGGTTTGAGCACTGGTTATCGCAATTTTACCCTTTCCTTGAATTGCTTCAATGGCATTTTTGATTAAATTGGACCACAATTGGTACAACTTCACATCGTAACCTTCAATTGTTAACTCTGGATCTACCTCAAACGTTAAATCGATTTTCGAATTCAATTCGTAGTTGAATACATTTAAAACGGTCGCAATATTATCCTTTAAATTGATTGTTCCTTTAGATGAGTTTTTATCATATCGAATGAAAGATCGCAAGTTTTTAACTACTTCTGTCGATCGTTCACTGGCTGTTAAAATGGTTGTAAGGAATGTTCTAATCGTTTGAATGTGAAAAATAAGATTTAAAAAGTCAAATGGATTAGGTGTTAAAACAATTGTTCGAATCACTTCAACTTCTTCAATGCCTATTCTCGCTTTAACAAAATTTGACGCTAAGGTTGAATAGTCAATCTGTAAATCTGGATAATTTTCACGTAGATAATTTTCGAAAACAGCAGACTCTTTACGGGCTTGTAATCCACCGATAAACAATTGAAAATTATTCTCAACATTTCTATTGAAAGCAAAATGCATCTGATCGACGGAACATTTGTCGATTAATTCATTAAATAAACTACTCAAGGTGTATTGAACACTTTCTGCGCCTACTTTTATTGAACCAAGTGGCGTATTTAAATCGTGAGCAATTCCAGCAGCAATTTCTCCAATCATCGCAAGTTTTTCTTGATCAGTTAATAGCCTGGATAGTTCTGTATTTTTCTGCGTTTTCTCAATTACTTCCTTTTCAAGATTTAAATTGATTAAACGAATTTGTTCTTTTGAAGATTCTATTTCATGAATATGATCACGTCGAATATAGACATTCACGAGCATTTCAGCGAAGATGGAAAGAATACGCTTGTCTTGTTCCGAATAGGTGTAATTATCAAGCACAGAGTCAAATCCAATGAACCCGATACAAATTCCTTCTTTCATCAAAGGAATCGCCAATAAACTTTTAATGTCTTGTACTTCCAAAAGTTCTCTTAACTGACCAATAGGCAAATCGGCAACTTCAGGAATATCCATAGGTTCTCCTTTAAAATGCTTTTCTATCCATAATGGCATATCAGAAAAAGGAACATTTTGGAGATTGTCAATTTGTGGTGTTATGCCTTCTCTCGTCCACTCATAAAGATTCGAGCTTGTTTGCTTAATGCGAGCATAGTCAAAAATATATGAGCGATCGGCGTTTACAAACTGTCCAATGTCTTTTAACGACTGATTAATCGCATCTTCAATATCTTCAATTGGAGCATTGATAAATTTGGTTGCAATATTCATGATAAGATTTTGCAACTCAATTTGTTTTTCCAATTTAAGCTCATTGTTTTTTGCGTCTGAAATGTTCTGACGTATTGACAGAAAACTTTCTATTTCGTTGGAAGAATTAAGAATCGGATAGATAACGGTTTTAACCCAGAATTGTTTGTTGTCTTTAGTTAGATTCAATACATCACCACTCCACGTGCGCTTATCTAAAATGGTATCCCACGCTTCTTTCCAGAATTCTTTTGTATGAACACCAGAAGCAACTAGTTTGTGTGTGTTACCTATTAGTTCTTCACGGGTATAATTGGAGGTTATGCAAAATTGATCATTGACATGGGTAATGACTCCGTTTACATCAGTGAATGAAACAAGAGAACTGGCATTGATAGCATTCGTTATTTGCTGTAAGTAACGGTTTTTTTCATCTAAAACGCGTTGA
>JBDKHH010000318.1:0-3783 GCA_039797785.1 Bacteroidota bacterium
GTCTAATGGGTGTGTGTTTTCTGCAACTGTTGCTAAAAAAGTTGGGTAAACCAATGCTGTTCCAAATCCAAGAATTGATCCGATTATAACAAATTCAGTCATACTTTCTGCCCAAATCAAAATGATTAAAGCTATTGCTTGTAAGAACATTCCCCAGAATAACAGTTTTTTCTTTTCAAATTTATCAGCCATTTTACCAGTAAATAACTGGCCTAGCCCCCACACTGCTGGATAAACTGCTGTTATAATTCCTATTTGGTTTAAGGTAAAGTTTTTCGATGCCAATAGAATTGGTAGAATTCCCCACACCATTCCGTCATTTAGATTGTTTATCAAACCTGCTTGTGAAACAGACCCTAGATTCTTGTGTTTCCAAGTGGTATCCCAAAAAACGTTTAACAATCTCGGAACTGAACTTGTTCCGGTTTCCTTTGCGACATGATGGCGCGTATCTTTTATGAGGAATATACTTCCAAATAGACCTAAAAAGATTAGAATAAATCCAATGTAAAAAGGATAAGGTCGTACACCATAGGTATTTGCTATATAACCTGTCAGAAAAGCAACTATAGCCACCGAAAGGTAGCCTGCAAATTCATTTAACCCCATTGCAAAACCACGTTGTTTTTCTCCAACTAGGTCAATTTTCATCACAACTGTTGAAGACCAGGTTAAACCTTGATTGATACCTAAAAGGACATTTGCGAAAATAATCCAGTTCCAATTATGCGCGTAAATTAAAATGAAAGGAACAGGAATAGCAATGATCCATCCTAGAATTAATAGGTTCTTGCGTCCCCATTTATTGGCAAGTACGCCTGTGTAATAATTGGTTAAAGCTTTGGTGATTCCAAAAACTATAATGAACGATAGAATAGCTGTTTTGGCTGCAAGATTGAATTCTTGTTCGGCAATCTGAGGTAGAATAGTACGCTCCAAACCAACCATTCCGCCAACAAATCCATTGATAATTACAAGAAGTGTAAATTGCTTCCAGTTTTCTTTTAATCCAAGTTTTACATTGTTCATGCCTTCAAGTTTATGGAACAAAGTTCTTGAATGCAGGATTAAATTCCTTTAACAAATGATAAAAAAGAAGGTCAATTTTGAATTGCTCGAATTCGGCTTAAACTGACTTGTGTAATACCTAAATACGAAGCGATATGTTTTAGAGAAACTCTTTTAATGACTTCTGGGTGTTTTTCAATTAGCTCTTTGTAACGTTCTTCAGCTGAATGAAATTGTAAACTCTCAATTCGATTGATTGTTTCGACATGACTTGCTTCAAATATTTTACGGAAAAGTCTTTCAATCTGAGGGTTCTCGTCGTAAAGGTTCATTAATTTTTGAGCATCAATTGCAATAATTTCTGAATCTTCTAATACTTCTATGGCTTTTCGACTTGGCTGATTTCGAAATAAGCTTTCAACTCTTACAATCATGTTGTTTTCAAGAATTAGATTATCCGTAATATCATTTCCGTCTTTCAAGTAGTAAATACGTGCTAGCCCTTTTTTAAGGAAATAAATGGTTTTACATGTTTTACCTATTGCTTGTAATTCTTCTTTTTTCTTGAGATTTAATTGCGTTGTAATTTTTTCGATTTTCTCGAAAGAATCTTGGGAAATGACATGAAAGTCATCAAAGTATGTTTTTAATTGATTCATGAGTCTGTTGGTCTAAAAATAACACTTTATACGAATTGAACAGCGAAGTAATTTAATTGTCTTGAATCAAAATTTACTTATTTAGACGTACTTTATCATTAAGTCAAAAGTCAGTTAAAAATGACTGTGAGGAAACATTTTCAGCGAAACCCAGAGGGCTTGAACTTACTTGGATTGAGTAAAAACTTAACTTAATTGGATTTTTTTGTTTTTGCTAAATTGATTTATTTCTTTTTTCCCAAATCTTCTTCATGATAATTTGAGTTTTTTGATCTGAATAGAATGCCTTAATTCGTTTTAGATTTTTTGAATCAATATTTCCTGTTAATAATTCACAATGTTCAATCGTAAACTTAACATTTAACTTTCCATCTTTAGAAATAACGTGAAAATGAGGTGGATTATGATCATTTGAATAAATTATAATCTTCATATTGCCGATAGTCTCAACCCTATCCTTAACATTTGGTTCTAAAATCATTTCAAGAGGAACAGAGAAATAATAGTCTAGTATTGGTTCGAGAATTTGTTCTTCAATCATTTTTCTAAAGTTTACTTGACAAAAATACCTTTTTTATAGAATTTTTGACACCAAAGATAAAGGTTGACGAACATGGCGCGACGATTGGAACCAGGAACGGATTTGTGAATTTGGCGACGGATGAAACGCGCATGAAGGATGAACTGATCTTTTGGAAGATTTGAAAGAATGGATTTGATGACTGCTGGATTGAGATTGTACATGACCTTTTCGATAGACGGGGAATGTGCAAAATCAAGGAAGCAGATATTATTCTGACCAAGATTGAAGTAGTTCTGCAGGTGAAAGTCCTTTCGAAACCTCATCAATTTGTTTAAGTATTGGGGTTTTAAGCATTTCGCTGATATGCGAATAAGGATTCATTTGAACCAGTTTTACATAGAACTAAATACAATTTGACACATATTCGTATATTGCAATTGACTAAACGTTTTTTATGCTTTCACGATTTTATTTGATTTTATTATTTGTTATAGGTTGTCAATTTTCTCGTGCACAGATTATTGAAGAAATGACTGTGTTACAGTTTGGCGACTATATCGACTCTTTGATTGAAAATGATAAAAAGCTTGAAGCGTATGATCAGTTTTATTCTTATACAAACTTCCTACCAGCATATAACAAACGTATGTCGAATCAAAAGGAATTAATGGAAATTCAAAGCCGGATACTTGAGGCTGTGAAGTTTCTCAAAGATTCACCGAAAGAAGATCTTTTTAACTACAATAAGCCGATAATTTATAGTGCTTTAAAAGATGGCAATTTTCACAAAGCACTGTTGTATACGGCACAATTTAAGGATGGTGTTTTAGAGGCAACTTCCTTATATGATAGTATTACGCAATCATTACCAATAGATTCTATTGAAGTTTACGGGGTAGGTTTCCCGCCGCAGTTGTTTTCGGTACCTCAAACAACTAATGCATTTAGCCAACATTCATTGATTGACAGTACATTGTTTTATTTGAAAAGGGACTCTTCATTATTCTCAGGAGTTGTTATTTCCAGAGAAAATGATCCAATGAGTATGCTGAATGAATTAGCTGGACTTAATTACGATCGATTTATAAATGGTAAACGAGTTGAGCGACAATTTCAAAGTTTTGTTTTTTCTAATTCATTTCATAAAAACCAACTTTTTTTTGGACACGATTCTTGTCACTATCGTTTATATCACAAGAGTGTCTATACTGAAAGTGATACAATTAGAACCTATTTCTTCGGGAATAATGAAGAGCTACTTAAAGAGCAAGAATCATTAAAGCAAAAGAATGGTGTTATTGAGTTAATTAAGGAAATTGAATATAATTCTAACGGTACAATCATAAAATGGAAAGAATTAGCACCTATTTCTGATAAGCATAGTATGTATAATTCCTATTGGTGCTGGGTAAATCAATTTGGAGACACTCTAAATGATGGATTTACATTTTTGAAGAATGATATCGAGATCAATCAAGAAAGGACGCTTAATGAACAAGGAGATACAATTTACTTGTCAAGAACTGTCAATTCCGTTTTGGATGGTTTACAAATTGAAATTAGCAAATCTTCTGAGGGACTAAATTTTGAATT
>JBDKHH010000319.1:0-29067 GCA_039797785.1 Bacteroidota bacterium
ACGTTTATTTATACCTCTGATACCTTGGATTTGCCATTTTTTGATGAATTTTCAAAGAATCATTTTCAACAGTATGACGCCGACTTTAGTGATCCAGGTGTTACGTTTGATAAGAAATACCGTATTCTCGACAATACAACTTTAGTGCCTATTGCAAATAACGAGTATTACACAGCACAACAAACCTTTCGAAGAAGTTACGACATAACGACGTCTACCTTTACCGACGATAATTTTGATAGCATACCTTTTAAAACCGGTAGTTTAGCAACTTATCCAGTAGTATACTCTACAACTTTGTTATATCCACCGTATTACATTTATGATACAATTGGAGTTCCTGACGAACCAGACACAGTTTGGATTTCTAGTCCAGAGTATTACCAAGATTCGGCAACACAGTTTTTCATCGACTTAAATGATGCAAATGCTTATTGGCTTGATAATAAAGCATACCATAATTATCGTTTTGCAGTTGATCCATGGTCGCTTGGTGTTGTTACGTTTGATGGTGTTGATGAATTTGGTTATCCTTATGCAATTGGAACAACAATAACAAATTACGCAGATTTTTTAACGTCAAAACCATTGAATTTAGCACCTTTTGATGCTTCCGATTCTGTTTATTTTAGTTTTCTATACCAACCTCAAGGATTTGGAGATATACCAGAAGCATCAGATTCACTTGTGGTTGAGTTTTATGCTAAAGATTTAGATCAATGGTTCCGTGTTTGGAGTGTTTCAGGTTCAGCAACGGAAGACTTTAAAGTTGGACATATTCGATTAGAAGATCCCAACTATTTCAAAAAAGGATTTCAATTTAGATTTAAAAACTACGGTGCTATGTCGGGTTCATTGGATCATTTTCATTTGGATTATGTGAATTTGAGAGCTTTGTCTGGTTACCAAGACACCTTGTTTAAAGATTTTGCATTTAGTTATCCAGTTGGTAGTTTATTGAAAGATTATACTTCTGTTCCATGGGATCATTTTCAAGCAAATAGTGCTGGTAAAATGAATGACGCCGTTCAAGTAGCCGTTCATAATGCGAGTAATTTACCAGAGAACAATCAAAATGGACTTGTGGAAGTGAGTTATAGTGGCGCTCCAGAAGGGAATTACACGATGAATGCGACTGTATTGTCAGGTGGAAATATCAATTACGGTCCTCAAACAACGTATACATCTTTTCATGATTTTTCGGCAGGATATTCGTATGATGTTTCAAAACTAGGTAACAAACAAACGTTCGATATTTTAGCAACAGCATCAGCGCAATTCCCAAATTTTGCGCAAAATGATTTAGCTGTAAGTCATCAATATTTTGCGAATTATTACAGTTATGATGATAGTACTGCTGAGAAAGCGTACGGTCCACAAGGTGTTCAGGCTCGTTTGGCAATAAAATACGAAGCGTATGAAGCAGATTCTTTAGTAGGAATGTACATTCATTTTGTACCAACTGTTGATGATGTTTCGAACAAGTTGTTTTTGTTGACGGTTTGGGATAATAACAATGGTTCTCCAGGAAACGTTTTGTATGAAGACAATGTCTTTTTTCCTCGCCAACCAGAATACGGCTCTAACCGAAATCACTTCATACCTTACTATTTTGAGGATACGATGAAAGTGGCAGTTGGAACAACATTTTTCGTGGGTTGGAGACAGTTTGACGCTGACCGCTTGAATGTTGGTTTGGATTGCAATATTGATCATTCAGACAAAACGTACTTTAGTGTAAACAATGGTGTAACGTGGAATCAATCGCAAATTCCTGGATCTGTAATGATTCGCCCGATTGTTTCGACATCAATGGATAGTGAATTAGGTATTCAATCAATTGAAAAAAATAAACCAAGTGCAACGCTATTCCCAAATCCAACTTCGAACGATGTGACTGTTCGCATGGAAAATGGTACGTATGAAGGAATGGAAGTGTACAATGTTCAAGGAAAACTAATTTTGTCAAGCAACGAGGAAACGATTCAATTACAAGACCATCCAGCTGGAATGTATTTCATTCGCATTGTTGGTGTTGACGGAATGTTTAAAATTATCAAAAACTAATGAACGAAGAAATCGAAGAGATTGAAGGGGTAGAGGAAGAGGAACTTTTTGAACATTATCGTTTTAAGGCGGATCCAGGTCAGGAAATTGTAAGAATTGACAAGTTTCTAATTGATCGACTGCCAAACACTTCAAGAAATAAAATTCAAAATGCGGCGAAAGGTGGAAACATTATCGTCAATGGAGAAAAGGTTAAGCAAAATTATAAAGTAAAACCGAAAGACGAAGTTTCATTGGTTTTGCCTTATCCAGTTCGCGAGATTGAATTAATAGCACAGGATATTCCAATCGAAATTCATTACGAGGATGAAACGCTCGTAGTAGTGAATAAACCATCAAATATGGTTGTTCATCCGGCTTACGGGAATTATACTGGAACATTGGTAAATGCTTTGGTGTATCATTTTGATAATTTACCGTATCGCATCAATGATTATTTTGGACGACCAGGTTTGGTACATCGTTTAGATAAACACACAACAGGGTTAATGGTTGTTGCAAAAACAGAATCTGCGCTCACTCAGCTAGCTAAACAATTTTCAGATCGCACAACCGAACGAAGATACCATGCTTTGGTTTGGGGAGATGTAAAAGAAGATGGAACGGTGGTCGGACATATCGGAAGGTCGTTGAAAAATAGAAAAATGATGGGTGTTTTTCCTGAAGGAGATTATGGAAAGCATGCAGTAACGCACTACACGGTTCTCGAACGCTTTGGTTTGGTAACACTAGTTGAATGTAAACTCGAAACTGGAAGAACGCACCAGATTAGAGCCCACATGAAGCATATTGGTCATCCTTTATTCAATGATTTAGAATATGGTGGCGATTCAATTGTTAGAGGTACGCCATCTACCAGTTATAAAAAGTTTATTCAAAATTGTTTTGAATTAATCCCTGGACAAGCGTTGCATGCAAAAACGTTAGGTTTTGAACATCCAGTAAAAAAGGAGTTCATGCGTTTTGATTCAGAATTACCAGAAGGTTTCGAAAAGATTTTAGAGAAATGGAGAAAGTATGTGATAGCGGAAAATGAGTAGTTTTTATTTCATTTTTTTTCAACTTACTTTGTTAATATTCAAACCTACAGTCATTTTTTTTATAAAGTTTCAAGAACTTTCTTTATTTTTACCCCTCGATGAATTTAAAAAATTAGGTGTATATTCTTTTTTTTGATTGAATATTCGTCTTTTTTTACTTTCTTCGTGTTTTAAATTTCTAATTGAAAAAGGAATTCTATGTACTACAGACTAGTATTTTCGTTTGTTTTTGTTGGACTAACATGGTTCGCAAATGCTCAAAACAAAGTTATTCTTGAGGCTCAAACCTCATTTGAAAGTGGAAGATATTGTGAGGCCGCAGAAAAATGTGGGTTAGCATATACAAAGCTTAAAAGAAAAGGTAACCAAGCAAAAAGAATTAAAGCTGATATGGCTTTTAAAACGGCTGAGAGTTATCGTTTTACAGATCGTTTTCGTGATGCCAATGAATGGTATGAAAGAGCGTTGCTTTTAGATTATCAGGAAACAGTTCCAGAAGTATTGTACTATAATGGTGAAATGCTTCGAATGATGGGTGATTTTGATAAAGCGCTTAAAAATTACGAAGCATATAAGAAATTGGTTCCTGAAGACTCTAGAGCTGAAACTGGTATTCAATCGTGTAATGGAAGCAAAAGTTTTGTAGCGAATAAAACAAAACATATTGTAACGAATCAAGCTGCAATCAATAAGGCTGAGTTTGATATGTCTCCAATGTTCCAAGATAGAAAAGAAACGAAACTTTTCTTTGCATCTAGTCGACCAGGAAGTACAGGTTCACAAACAGATCAAATTGCATGTGAAAACTACATGGATATTTGGGTGAGTGAAATTGACAAAAAAGGAAATTGGGGTGAGCCTAAATTGATTGATAATTCAGGTTTGATCAATACTGAAGCTCATGAAGGTTCTGTAGCATTTGATGGAAGAGGAAAAGTAATGTTCTTTACTCGTTGTCCAATGTTGAAAAAACAAAATCTTGGATGTGATATTTGGATGACAGAAATGAAAGGCGCAGACAAATGGGATGAGCCAGTTAAATTAGATTTAAAAGGGGGGATTGACTCAGTAACTGTTGGTCACCCATGTGTTTCTGATGACGGTAAATTCTTGATTTTCGCATCTGATTTACCAGGAGGTTTTGGTGGACGTGATTTATGGTACACTTCTTTTGATAAAAAAGGTGGGTGGGCAACACCAAAAAACATGGGTCCTGAAATTAATACAGCAGGAAATGATTTATTCCCAACGTTTGGAAAAGATGGAAGCTTGTTTTATGCAACTGATGGAAAACCTGGTTTAGGTGGATTGGACTTGTTTAAGGCAGCGAAAGTTGGTGATGAAATGAAATGGGAGAATGCTCAAAATCTTGGCTTCCCAATCAACTCAGAAAACAACGATTACGCATTGTATGAATTGAGTGATAAAAAAGGATACTTTACTTCTGAAAGAAAAAATGCAGATGGTAAATTCTCTCCAGATATTTATAGCTATGTATTGCCTCCAAACTTATTTGACTTGAAAGTTATCGTAAGTGAATTGGGTAATACTTCAGTAAAAATTCAAGATGTAGCAGTTGTGGTAAAAGGAACTGACGGATCTACTTGGGAAGGAAAAACAAATAAAGCAGGATCTCTATTCTGGGATAAAAAGACTGACGGTGTTCGTTATGTAAATGAGGAAGTGTCTTATTCTATTGCAATTGCGAAAGATGGTTATCACCCAGATAAAAAAGGTGCTCAATTCACAACTGTTGAATTAGATGAAGGTCAAAGTTTCGTAATCGATATGGCTTTGTTACCGAAAAAACCAATTCGTCTTCCTGAAGTACGTTATCCTTTGAACAAATGGGATTTGTTAGTTGATTCAACTATTAATTCTCCTGATTCATTGATGTTCGTTTACAACTTATTGCAAGAGTATCCAGAAATGGTACTTGAGTTGAGTTCTCACACGGATTCACGTGGTAAAACAGAAGCCAACCAAAAACTATCTGAAAATCGTGCTAAAGCATGTTACAAATACTTGGTTGAACAAAAAGGTGTTGATCCACGCAGAATTGTACCAGTTGGTAAAGGTGAAAACGAACCAAGAACTGTATACAAAAAAGGAGATGTTTATTTAGATGCTCAACCTGCTGATATGACTGGAGTTGAAACGATTGTTTTAACAGAAGCGTATATCAATCAGTTTAAGACGCCGAATAGAGCACTTTATGAAAGATTACATCAGTTGAATCGTAGAACTGAAGGAAAAGTCCTTCGAATGGATTTTGATCCAGCTACGGCTCCTGCTGCGAATCCAGGTTATTTACAATTCGTGAAATATCCTTGATACTAGCATTTTAAAATAATTGAAAAGCGTTGAAGAAATTCAACGCTTTTTTTGTATCTTCATGTTACCTACAAAATTTACAACATGAAAGAAAAATACCTACACTACCTGTGGCAATACAAGTTAATGCCCTTACACTCAATGACACTTACCGATGGTAGACAATTTAAATTAATTCATCAAGGTGATTACAATGCGAACGAAAGCGGTCCAGATTTTCTGAATGCCAAAATAGAAATCGATGGAATTACGTGGGCTGGAAACATTGAAATACATGTAAAATCAAAAGATTGGTTTGTACATAATCACCATTTTGATAACGCGTATGATTCAGTTATTTTGCATGTGGTTTATCAGCATAACGGAGAAGTAAAAGTTAGAGATAGCATTTTACCTGTTCTAGAATTGAAAGAGTGGGTAGATCATACACATTACCGAAAGTTTGAATCCTTATTAAAAGCAAAACGAACCATTCTTTGTGGTTCATCGATTCAATCATTTCCATCTATTTACTTTGTTGAAATGCAAGAACGAGCATTGTCTCAAAGACTTGCAAGAAAGACATCCTCAATTTTTAATAACACGCATTCCGAAGATCCAAAAAATGTGTTGTACTATTTAATTGCAAAGGCAATGGGCGCTAAAGTAAATCAATTACCATTTGAAGAGTTAACCCAACGACTTCCGCTTTCCGTACTTAAACGTTTACGAAAAAAGAAGCAAGTGGAAGCGCTTTGTTTAGCGAGTGGATTATTTGCTCCCACGACAGAACAGGACGTATTTCTTACCTCAGATTTAAAACAGAATGGAACTTTTGAAAACCATGTATTTAAAAGTGCATGGAAACATGGTGGTGTTCGACCTGCGAATCATCCTTCTCATCGCGTTATTCAGTTTGCTCATATTGTTCAAAAATTTGATTTTTCGGTAAGTTTTGTCTACCTAGAAGCGAATGAATTGTATTCCTATTTATTGACACTGCTCGATATTCAATCAGAATCACCTGTTTTAGGTATAAATAAATTATCAGTTGATTTCAAGCATCAGTTGATTATAAACGCTTTTGTACCATTTTTATGGTGGTATGGAAACCAAATTGAAGATGAACGATTGATGGAGAAAGGAATCGATTTATTACGACAATTACCAAGTGAATTGAACGGAGTTATTAAAAAATGGAGAAATTATGGAATTGTTCCAAAGAATGCTGCTGAATCGCAAGCCTTATTGGAGATTTTTAACGAGTTTTGTGTAAATAAAAAATGCTTAACTTGTACTGTTGGAAATAAGCTTCTAAGTAAATGAGAACAATTCAGACAATTCTATTCTTTTTCGAAATGCGCTCTTTTGGTGTGTGTGCATGGTGGGCGCGAAAGTTAGGTATTAGTATTTCGAAAGTTCGCCTTGGATTTATCTATGCTTCTTTCATTACCATGGGATCTCCTTTAATTATGTACTTAGCCATGGCATGGATTCTAGAGCATAAACATTATTTCAAGTTACAGCGTAAACGTAAAACATCTATTTGGGAACTGTAATGGTCAGGAGGTTTTTCAATATCTTTCTTTTGCTTTTCGGAGTCACGACAATCGGAACTATCGGTTATGTTCTAATTGAAGGATGGAATGTTTTTGACTCCTTTTACATGACTGTAATTACAATTTCTACAGTTGGTTTCGGCGAGGTCCATGAATTATCGACAGCAGGAAGGTTATTCACATCATTTCTTTTAATTACCAGTATTGGTTCCTTTGCGTATGCAATTTCATCATTTACGAATTACTTAATGGGAGGAGATTATACAACTTCATTGAGAGAATACAAGCTGAATAAAAAATTGAACAAAATGGAAAATCACATCATTATTTGCGGTTTCGGGCGCGTTGGAAGACAAGTTGCCGAGGATTTACTTTTTTACAAAAAGGAATTTGTAATCATTGAAAAAGATGAAAATCTGTTAACTGATTATAGAGATAAACCAGGTTATACCTTTGTGAACGGTGACGCTACGAAGGATGATGTGTTTTTAAAAGCTGAAATCAAAAAAGCTCGCGCGGTGATTTCGTGTTTACCAAAAGATGCAGACAATGTGTATGTTGTTTTGGCAGCAAGAGAAAAGTGTCCCAAAGTTGAAATAATTGTTAGAGCAACGAGCTCTGAGGCCGTTTCGAAATTGAAAATGGCAGGAGCAGATCAAATTATTTTGCCTGCTGCTATTGGAGGCTCTCACATGGCATCATTAATCACAAACCCAACGGTGAGTGAATTCATGAATATGGTAAAAACTGAAGGGACAACAGGGGTAAATATCGAATCTATTTCATTTAATGAATTACCAGAAGAATTTCAAAATAAAACAATCGGAGAATTGGAAGTGAAACGTCAAACTGGAGTTACTATCATAGGATTTAAAACCCCAACGGGAGAATTTATTATCAATCCTGATTGGAGTATGAAAGTCCTTCCAAAATCACAATTATTCGTTTTAGGTTCAACCGAACAGATTAAAAAATTCAATCAAGTATTTGAAATTCATCAATCATGAAAATTCTAATTACAGGTTCCAATGGTTTGTTGGGGCAGAAAATTGTTCAGCAGTTATTAAAAGCGAATTGCTCATTTTTAGCAACTTCGAAAGGTGAGAACAGAAATCAAGATTGCCCCCAAGCGAATTATACATCACTGGATATTTCCAATGAAAATGATATTAATCACTTGTTTGATGCTTTTCAACCAACGCATGTAATTCATACGGCTGCTATCACAAATGTTGATTATTGTGAGTTGAATCCTGAGGAATGCGATGAAGTGAATTATTTGGCTTCAATGAAATTATTCAAGGCAGCTCAAAAAATCAATGCACATTTTCAATTGCTTTCAACGGATTTTGTATTTGACGGTGAAAAAGGAAATTATAGTGAAGAAGACGAGGTTGGTCCTTTGAGTATTTATGCAGAATCAAAAGTCAATGCTGAAAATGGTTTGATTCAAAGTCAATATATGAATTGGTCAATTGTTCGAACAATTATTGTGTATGGCATAGGAAATAACCTTTCTCGATCAAATATTATTTGTTGGGCAAAAGAAGCATTGAGTAAGGGGCAAGAAATGAATATTGTCGATGATCAGTTCAGAGCACCGACTTGGGCAGACGACTTAGCTTGGGCGTGTATTCAAATTTGTAAAATGAATAAAACTGGGAAATTTAATATTTCAGGACCAGAGACACTTTCTATTTATTCAATAGTAGAACGTGTTGCAAAACACTTTAACTTCTCGACAGGTAATCTGAAAAAATCTTCTAGTTCAACATTGAATCAACCTGCAAAACGTCCGCCTCATACGGGTTTCAATTTAACCAAAGCAAGAAAAGAACTTGGTTATAATCCTAAAACGATTGAAGAAACCTTGGATTTTATCTAAGTTTTGCGTTAAAATAAAAAATAGTATATTCGTCGTTCATTAAAAAATAACTATGTCAAACACGTCATCAGCAGGTTGGGGATCAAGAGTTGGATTAATATTAGCAATGGCAGGAAATGCTGTTGGTTTAGGGAATTTTCTTCGTTTTCCGGTACAAGCAATTGAAAACGGTGGAGGAGCATTTATTATTCCTTACTTAGTATGCTTTCTCTTAATGGGAATCCCATTATTATTTGTTGAATGGTCTGTTGGACGATTTGGTGGGAAATTTGGTCATCACTCCACTCCGTTTATTCTTGATTCAATGGATAAACGAAAGTTGTGGAAGTACATAGGTGTTTTTGGGATCTTTACAAATCTAGCAGTTGCAGCATATTATTGTTATTTAGAATCGTGGACACTTTCATATGTGTGGCATTCAATTGCGGATACATTTGGAGGGAAATCGCAAGGAGAAGTAGCTGGTTTCTTTGGTAGTTATGTATCTCTAGAATCCATAGAACCAATCATTTTTTGGGTAGTTTGTTTGTTGTTGAATACATGGATTCTATCTCGTGGATTAAGCGGTGGTGTTGAAAAAGCTGCTAAAATCGGTATGCCCTTATTGCTTATTTTCGGTGCTTTCCTTGCTTACAAAGCAGTTACGATTCAAGCAGGTGAGAACGGAGCAATTTTTGACGGATTGAAAGGTCTAGATTTCCTTTGGACTCCAAAGTTTGATACTATTTGGGAACCAAAAGTATGGTTAGCAGCGGCAGGACAAATTTTCTTCACCCTTTCTATTGGTATGGGCTCAATTCAATGTTATGCCTCATACGTAAGAAGTAAAGATGATATCGCATTAAACGCAATGTCAGCAGGTTGGATGAATGGATTTGTTGAGGTTGTATTAGGTTCTGCAATCTTAATTCCAATTTCAGTTGGTTATTTAGGTATTGATGGCTTAAAAGATTTGATGAGTGAAGGTGGTGGTTTAGGTTTAGGATTTAAAACGTTACCTTATCTCTTTGAACAATGGGGTGGAGTTTTAGGTGTTGCTGCTGGTGTAGCATGGTTTGGACTGTTGTTCTTTGCAGGGATTACATCATCGCTTGCAATGGGAACTCCTGTAATGGGCTTTTTGAAAGATGAATTTGGTTGGAAAGAAAAAAATGCAGCATGGATGTTTGGTTTCGCTGTTTTACTTCTTGGCTTACCAACAGTATTGTTCTTTAATAATGGTGTGTTTGATGAATATGATTATTGGGCAGGAACAGTTTCTTTGGTTTTCTTCGCTTTTGTTGAGATAATATTATTTTCATGGATCTTTGGAATGAAAAAAGGATGGAAAGAAATTATTACAGGTGCTGATATTAAGGTTCCGATCTTCTTCAAATTTATAATAAAGTACATTACACCAATCTTCTTAGGATGGGTCTTTTTTGCAAGTTTTCCTGGGATTTATGATACATTGTCACACAAGGGGTCAAATGAAAAAATTGCCTTTTATAGCAATGTGAATAAGATTTCTGATAAGATCGAAGAACAGCAAAAAACGCTTGAGACGAAAAAAGATTTCCTTCCAGAATATTTGACTAAAGAATATTCAGACGAAAAAATCGAAAAAAATAAAGAATTGAATGTGTCAACGTATCTTTTAGTAAAGAAACAGCGTGCTTTGTTAGAATTAGTTGATAACCCATCTGCAAGAAAAGCGAAAATTGCAGATGAAAACAAAACCAAATTATATAAAAACATCAGCCGAATTTTCTTATTGGCACTTTGGTTAGGAATTGCATACATGGTTTATGTTGCGAGTGTAAAACGTAAAAAAGAAGGGAGATTAGCATGAGTTCAAGTGGAATGATTACAATGTTGGTGACGGAAATTTCTATCACCTTGATTACAGGATTCTTTTTTTTCAAAGTTTTATTTGGCAAACCGAAGCCTGAACCAGATTCTTATTCTGAAAATGATGACGTTGAACGATAGTCAACAAAAATGAAAACAACTAAATCATTCTATATTTCCGCCAGAAATAAGAGGGGTGTTTTTATTTTTATTGTGCTTTCTTTGGTTGTGATTCTACTTCCAAGATTAATCATGGCGTTAAAAGAAAAGCCACATTATGTGATTACATCTGAATTAGTTCAAGATCTTAAGAAAGATAGTAAGTCGCGTTTCGAAAAACGATCGTTTCAGTATGGTAAGAATCCGAAGAAGAAATTTAAAGTGCCTTCTGTAAGATTCAATCCAAACAAGTATTCAAAGAACGATTGGATGAAACTGGGACTTTCAGAAAAACAGGCGAATGTTGTTCTAAAGTTTACTTCTCGAGGAATTTATTCCAATGAACAGCTGAAAAAGATTTTTGTCATTCCTGAACAACTGTATAATTTAATCAAGGATTCAACTTTTTATGAACCCAAGTCTTTTACCAATGATTTCAAAAACGAATCAAAGGTTGAAAAGCAAATTGTCCTTGTAGAAATTAATTCAGCCTCTCAAGAAGAACTTGAATCAATTCCAGGCATAGGATCCTTTTATGCAAAGAACATCATTAAACAGCGTCAGCGCTTGGGAGGTTTTTATAAAAAGGAACAGCTTTTAGAAGTTTGGAAGTTTGACGGCGAGAAATATGATGCCATCGAAAAATATGTAAAAGTAAATACGCAGGAAATTCAAAAAATCAAATTGAATTCTGTAAAAGTCGAAGAATTGAAATCACACCCTTATTTGGATTGGAACAAAGCAAATTCCATCATTAAAATTCGTGACAAAAAAGGAGGGTACAAATCAATTGAAGAAATTAAAGAATCTGTTTTAATTGATGAAGAACTCTTTGAAAAGTTAAAACCCTATTTATCTTTGTAAAATGACACTAGAAGAAAGACTAAAAAGCACTATTCGCGACGTTCCTAATTTCCCGAAGGAGGGAATTATGTTCAAGGATATCTCAACAATTATGTTGGATCCAATTTTATCAAATGATGTGATTGACGAATTGGTCAATATTTACAAAGATCAAAACATAGAAGCCGTTGCTGGAATTGAAAGTAGAGGATTTTTATTTGGTTATCCATTGGCAATTAAATTGGGCGTTCCGTTCATTCTGATTCGTAAACAAGGAAAATTACCGTACAAGAAAATCAGTTACGATTACGATTTAGAATACGGAAGCGCGACTATAGAAATGCACACGGATGCATTGACGCAAGGTCAACGTGTTTTAATTCATGATGATTTGTTGGCAACAGGAGGCTCAGCAGGAGCTGCAGCTAATTTAATAACGAAATGCGGTGGAGTTGTAGCTGGCTTCAATTTCTTGGTTTCGTTAGACTTTTTAAATGGAGAAGAAAAATTGAAAGAACATTCGCACAATATTATTAATTTAGTGCGCTTTTAAAAATAAAATAAAACAAATTCAACCTGAAAAATGAATTTTGAACTCAACGAAAATCAAAAAATGATTACGCAAATGGTGCGTGATTTTGCGGAAAAAGAAATCAAACCATATTTAAACAAATGGGATGAAGAAGAGTTTTTTCCAGTTGAAACCATGAAAAAAATGGGCGAGCTTGGCCTATTAGGAATTTATATTCCAGAAGAATACGGTGGTTCTGGATTCGGTTATTTCGAATACGCAACTGCTTTGATGGAACTTGGAAAAGTATGTGGTGGAATTGGATTGAGTGTTGCTGCACATAATTCACTTTGTACTGGACATATTTACTACCATGGAACTGAAGAGCAAAAGAAAAAATATTTACCAAAATTAGCTTCTGGTGAATTTATTGGAGCATGGGGATTAACAGAGCCAAATACAGGATCTGATGCTATGCGCATGAAAACCACTGCAGTTAAAGACGGTGAATACTGGGTAATCAATGGTGCTAAAAACTGGATTACTCATGGTTTATCTGGAGATGTTGCTGTTGTTTTAGTGAGAACAGGAGAATTATTAGATAGTAATGGTATTACAGCATTTATTATTGAAAAAGGAACTCCTGGTTTTTCAGCTGTTAAAATCAAAGATAAGTTTGGTGTACGTGCAAGTGAAACGGCAGAATTAATTTTTGACAATGTACGTGTTCACGAAAGTCAAGTCATTGGTCAAGAAGGACAAGGATTTAAACAAGCTATGCAAATTTTGGATGGTGGACGTATTTCTATTGCAGCGTTATCTTGTGGTGTTGCTCGTGGAGCATACGAAGCTTCTGTTAAATATGCGAAAGAAAGAGAGCAGTTTGGTCAACCAATCGCGCATTTCCAAGCTATTGGATTTAAGTTGGCAGATATGGCAACTGAAGTTGAAGCAGCTGAATTGTTAACCTACCAAGCAGCATATTTGAAAAACACGAAACAATCATTAACGCGTCAAGGGGCTTTCGCTAAATATTATTCTAGTGAGGTTGCTGTGAAATGTGGTAACGAAGCAATGCAAATTATGGGTGGATACGGTTATACAAAAGAGTACCCAGCAGAGAAGTTTTTACGTGATGCACGCTTGATGGTTATTGGTGAAGGAACATCAGAAATTCAAAAAGTTGTAATTTCTCGAGAAATTTTGAAATAAGTGTTGTGAATAAATTTTTTAATTATATCTTTGCAACCCAATTAAAGAAAAAACTAATATTCAAGATATGCTAATTATTCCAGTAAAAGAAGGAGAAAACATCGAGAGAGCTCTAAAAAAGTACAAGAAAAAATACGACAAAACTGGCGTTATGAAAGAATTACGTCGTCGTAAAGAGTTTGTAAAACCATCGATTTTAAATCGTCAAGGAAGAATTAAAGCAGCTTATGTTCAAAAATTACGTTCTGCAGAATTGTAGAAACTAATTTTGAAAAGATACGTAAAGGAGCCTATGGCTCCTTTTTTTTTGCTCGAAGAATTTGTCTGTTATCTACAAATGGAAAAACGTTATTCGGATCACACCGTTTTAGCGTATCAAAAAGATGTTGAGCAATTCTTAGCACATGCTGAAATCACAAGGGATGCAGAGTTGAAAGAGGTGACGCATTCCTTGATTCGATCTTGGATGGTAGCCTTAATAGAAAAAGGTATTGAAAACAAATCTGTTAATCGCAAAATCTCCTCGTTAAGAACATTCTTTAAATGGTTAAAGAAGGAAGAAGTCATTAGTGTTAATCCAACTGTGAAAATTTCAGGGCCAAAGAATTCTAAACGACTTCCTTCTTTTGCGAAAGAGTCAGAATTACAATTGGAGAAACTAGATATTTTCTTCGAAACGGATTTCGAAGGATATAGAGATCGGCTAATGTTTGAGGTGTTGTATCAAACTGGGATACGTTTAAGTGAGCTAATTGGTTTGAAAGATGCAGATGTTCAATTAGAAACGATTAAAGTGTTAGGTAAGCGGAACAAAGAACGTATTATTCCTATTTCTAAAGAATTAGTTCAGTTGATTAATCAGTACCGCCAATTAAAACAGGCTTCCCAGTTAGAATCTAGCTTTTTCTTTGTGTTAAAAAATGGTAATAATCTCTATCCAAAGTTTGTTTATAGAAAAATAAATACTTACCTTGGTGAAGCAACGAGTTTAGATAAGTGTAGTCCACACGTGTTGCGACATACGTTTGCAACCCATATGTTGAACAATGGAGCGGGTTTAGAAACGCTCAAAGATTTATTGGGACATGCAAATTTATCCGCCACTCAGATTTACACGCATAATTCGTTTGCAAAGCTTTCAAATATTTATTCACAGGCTCATCCACGTGGGCACAAAAACAATTAGTCATGGATATTCAAGTTCATTCAATTCATTTCACAGCAGACAAGAAGTTAATTGATTTCATTACAGAGAAGGTGAGTAAGCTAGAATTATTTTTTGATAATATCATTGCGTGTGAGGTTTATCTACGTTTAGATAAAGATGTAGAAAAGGAAAATAAAATCTCTGAATTGAAATTATTGATACCTGGAAAGACATTGGTAGCAAAAAAACAATGTAAATCTTTTGAGGAGGCGACAGATTTAGCTACTGAAGCACTAAGAAAACAAGTAAAAAAACATAAAGAAAAAGTTGCGTAAATTATATAAAATCAGACAGATAAGGGTAGTGGTCAAAAACTACCCTTATTTTTTTTGAAATTTTTTTAAAAAAAGTATTGCAATTATAGATTTCTTTCCTACATTTGCAAACCCAAAACGGGAGAAACACTTTAAATAGTTCTTTCAATTATTGAAATACCAACATTTTGCCGATGTAGCTCAGCTGGCTAGAGCAGCTGATTTGTAATCAGCAGGTCGGGGGTTCGAGTCCCTCCATCGGCTCAAATAAAATATGTTGGGGATGTCGCATAGTGGCTATTGCAGCAGACTGTAAATCTGTCACCTCACGGTATCGTTGGTTCGAGTCCATCCATCCCCACAACTATTTTATCTAAGAAAAAAGAATGATAAGCGGGAGTAGCTCAGTTGGTAGAGCGTCAGCCTTCCAAGCTGAGGGTCGCGAGTTCGAATCTCGTCTCCCGCTCAATAATATGAAAGTAGTGCCGGTGTAGCTCAGGGGTAGAGCGCTTCCTTGGTAAGGAAGAGGCCACGAGTTCAAATCTCGTCATTGGCTCACCGAAAATTATGTTTCACTCAGTGATTGGGTGAAATTTTGTGTATTATAAAATTTTGTTTTTTTATTAACTAAGTAACAAATAGAACAATGGCTAAGGAAAATTTTGATCGTTCCAAACCACACGTGAATATCGGGACAATTGGTCACGTCGATCACGGTAAAACAACTTTGACAGCTGCAATTTCTAGCGTATTGGCTAGCAAAGGTTTGGCTGCAGTACGTGATTTCTCTTCTATCGATAACGCGCCAGAAGAAAAAGAACGTGGTATTACTATTAACACATCTCACATTGAGTACGAAACTATGAATCGTCACTATGCGCACGTTGACTGTCCAGGTCACGCGGATTACGTGAAGAACATGGTTACAGGAGCTGCTCAAATGGATGGAGCGATCCTTGTGGTTGCTGCTACAGATGGTCCAATGCCTCAAACTCGTGAGCACATCCTATTAGGTAAACAAGTAGGTGTTCCTCGTTTAGTTGTATTCATGAACAAAGTGGATATGGTAGATGACGAAGAGTTATTAGAATTAGTTGAAATGGAAGTACGTGAATTACTTTCTTTCTACAGCTATGATGGTGACAATGCTCCAGTAATTAAAGGTTCTGCATTAGGAGCTTTGAATGGTGAAGAAAAATGGGTTAAAACAGTTGAAGAATTAATGGATGCTGTTGATACTTATATCGAATTGCCTCCACGTGATGTTGATAAAACTTTCTTGATGCCAGTAGAAGACGTATTTACGATTACAGGTCGTGGTACAGTTGCTACAGGTCGTATCGAAACAGGTGTTATCAATTCAGGTGAAGCAGTTGATATCTTAGGGATGGGTGACGTGAAATTATCTTCTACTGTAACAGGTGTTGAGATGTTCCGTAAAATCCTTGACAGAGGTGAAGCAGGTGATAACGTAGGTTTATTGTTGAGAGGTATTGAAAAATCTCAAATTAAACGTGGTATGGTTATCTGTAAACCAGGTTCTGTAACTCCACACACAGATTTCAAAGCTGAGATCTATGTATTGAAAAAAGAAGAAGGTGGACGTCACACTCCATTCCATAACAAATACCGTCCACAGTTCTACTTCCGTACAACTGACGTTACAGGTGAGATTTTCTTGTCTGACGGACGCGAAATGGTTATGCCAGGTGATAACGTAACTATTACAGTTAAGTTGATCGTTCCTGTAGCAATGGACAAAGGTTTACGTTTCGCTATCCGTGAGGGTGGTAGAACTGTAGGTGCTGGTCAAGTTACTGAGATCGTATCTTAATTCGATAGATATATAAAATTTAAGGGGAGTTCGCTCCCCTTTTTATACGGGTGTAGCTCAGTTGGTAGAGTGATGGTTTCCAAAACCATTGGTCGTGGGTTCGAATCCTACCGCCCGTGCAAAATTGATGTAAAGTGTCAAAAATTAAAGATTATTTTAGCGAAACAGTGAACGAAATGGTTCATCACGTATCGTGGCCAACTTGGAAGGAGTTACAAAGTAATACGATTATCGTAATGGTGGCATCGATCATCATTTCGTTGTTTATTTTTGTAATGGATTTTGCTTTCGGTATCACCGGAACGTCTCAATCTGTCTGGAAAGGTGCAATGGGCTTTATATACGGATTGTTTTAATTAGTACTTCATGGGAGAGATTAAAAAACGTTGGTACGTTGTAAGAGCGGTTAGCGGTAAAGAGAAAAAAGTGAAAGAATATCTGGATCTTGAAATTTCGCGCTTAAAACTGAACGATTTCGTGGATCAAGTATTAATTCCAACTGAAAAAGTATTCCAAATTAGAAACGGTAAAAAGGTGAGTAAGGAAAGAGCTTATTTGCCAGGTTACGTTTTGATTGAAGCAGCTTTAGTTGGTGAGGTTCCTCACGTTATTAAAAGTATTCCAAATGTTATTGGGTTCCTAGGAACTGAAAAAGGTGGTGAACCTGTTCCAATGCGTTTGTCAGAAGTGAATCGCATCTTAGGTAAAGTAGATGAACTTTCTGAAACGGAAGAAGAAATGAAAATTCCATTTGTTGTTGGTGAATCTGTTAAAGTTATTGACGGTCCATTTAACAACTTCAGCGGTGTTATTGATGAAATCAATGAAGACAAGAAAAAGCTGAAAGTAATGGTGAAAATCTTCGGAAGAAAGAACTTACTCGAGCTTAGCTATATGCAAGTCGAGAAAGAAATTTAATTGTTTATTAACCGTAGAAGTGAGGAAAGCGATTAAAGCTTCCCGTAAGTACTCACGTTTGACTACATAATTTCAAATACAATGGCTAAAGAAGTAGCAGCGTTGATCAAATTACAGATCAAAGGTGGTGCAGCCAATCCAGCTCCTCCAGTAGGACCCGCTTTGGGTGCGAAAGGTGTGAACATCATGGAGTTTTGCAAGCAGTTCAATGCTCGTACGCAAGACAAAATGGGAAAGGTTACTCCAGTAGTTATCACAGTTTATGGTGATAAATCTTTTGATTTCGTATTAAAAACTCCACCAGCAGCAGTTCAGATTGTTGAGCACACAAAGATTAAAAAAGGTTCTTCTGAGCCAAATAAATCTAAAGTTGGTTCCATTTCTTGGGATCAAGTTCGTGCGATTGCAGAAGATAAATTGCCGGATTTAAATTGCTTCACAGTAGATGCAGCTATGACTATGGTTGCTGGTACTGCAAGAAGTATGGGAGTAACTGTTAAAGGTGGTGAAGCACCGAAAACCAAATAATCGTTAGTGTTATGGGAAGAGTATCTAAAAAAAGAAAAGAGATTTTAGCTAAATTCGATTTAGAAAAATCTTACTCCTTGACAGAAGCATGCGGTTTGGTTAAGGATATTTCAACTACTAAATTTGACGCCTCAGTTGATATTTGTGTACGTTTGGGTGTAGATCCACGTAAAGCAAATCAAATGGTAAGAGGGACTGTTGCATTGCCTCACGGAACTGGTAAAGATGTACGCGTACTTGTATTGTGTACTCCTGACAAAGAAGCTGAAGCAAAAGCATCTGGTGCTGATCACGTTGGTTTGGACGATTATATCGAAAAAATCAAAGGAGGATGGACTGATATCGACGTAATTATTACAATGCCGTCTGTTATGGGTAAAGTTGGAGCTTTAGGTCGTATTTTAGGACCAAGAGGTTTAATGCCAAATCCAAAAACGGGTACTGTAACAATGGAAGTTGGTAAAGCAGTAGAAGAAGTAAAAGCTGGTAAAATTGATTTCAAAGTTGACAAATATGGTATTATCCATTCGTCAATTGGTAAAGTGAGCTTTGAGGGAACTAAAATCCGTGAAAATGCACACGAATTGATTCAAACACTTATCAAATTGAAACCTTCTGCAGCGAAAGGAACGTACATCAAAAGTGTTTATTTGAGCTCTACAATGAGCCCAGGTATCCAAATTGATACGAAGTCTGTTGTTGCTTAAAACTTTAAGAAATGAATAGAGAAGAAAAAGCAAAGTATATAGATGAATTAGTAGCTGATCTTTCTAGCGCTAACGTATTCTATTTAGCAGACACAGCGGAATTGACTGTTGAAGTAGTAAACAACCTTCGTAGAAGATGTTTCCAAACTGATATCCGTATGCGCGTTGTTAAAAACACATTGTTGGAAAAAGCAATGGATCGCGTTGAAGGAAAAGATTTTGGAGATTTGAGAAGTACTCTAGCTGGAGCTACATCGATCATGTTTAGCGAAGTAGGTAATGCTCCTGCAAAATTAATTCAAGAGTTCCGTAAAAAGAACGCAAAACCTATTCTTAAAGGTGCATATATTAATGAGGCTGTTTTCGTTGGTGATAACCAATTAGAAACTCTTGTTGCACTGAAGAGCAGAGAAGAATTAATCGGAGACATCATCGGATTACTTCAAAGTCCAGCGAAAAACGTTGTTTCTGGACTTACTGGAGCTGGTGCGAAAATCGCTGGTATCCTACAAACGCTCGAAGAAAGAGCATAATTTATTAACATTTAGTTGAACCTTTTTAAAATAAAATAAAAATGGCTGATTTAAAGCAAATCGCGGAAACGCTAGTAAACCTTACGGTTAAAGAAGTAAATGAGTTAGCAACTATCCTTAAGGATGAGTATGGTATTGAGCCTGCTGCTGCTGCACCTGTAATGATGGCTGCTGCTGGTGGTGGTGCTGAAGCTGCTGCTGAAAAAACTGAGTTCGATGTAATTTTGAAAGCAGGTGGTGCTAACAAACTTGCGGTAGTTAAACTTGTAAAAGAATTAACTGGTAACGGTTTGAAAGAGTCTAAAGATTTAGTTGATGGAGCTCCTGCTACTTTGAAAGAAGGTGTTTCTAAAGACGAAGCTGAAGGACTTAAAAAGTCTCTTGAAGAGGCTGGTGCAGAAGTTGAAATTAAGTAATTATCTACTTCATATACAGGAAAGGCGTCCGTCATTTGACGGGTGCCTTATCCTGTTTTAGTGCGTTAAACGCATTTTTTTAAAGTCCATTTTCATAAACAAAAACGTTTGGCCTTGGCAACATCAAACAATATTTCGACAAGAGTTAATTTTGCTTCTAGCAAAAGTCAATTTGATTATCCAGATTTTTTGGATATTCAATTAAAGTCCTTCCAAGAGTTTTTCCAGCTGGAAACAACTCCTGAGAACAGAGAAAGTGAAGGACTATTCAAAGTTTTCGCTGAGAACTTCCCAATTACTGATACTCGAAATCAGTTCGTATTGGAATTCTTGGATTACTTCGTCGATCCACCTCGTTATTCTATTGAAGAATGTATCGAAAGAGGATTGACTTACAGTGTTCCTTTAAAAGCAAAACTTAAATTGTATTGTACAGATCCAGAACACGAAGATTTTGAAACAATCGTTCAAGATGTTTATTTGGGTACAATACCATACATGACTCCTAAAGGATCGTTTGTGGTTAATGGTGCTGAGCGCGTTATCGTTTCTCAGTTACACCGTTCACCAGGGGTGTTCTTTGGACAAAGCCGTCATGCAAATGGAACTAAATTGTATTCTGCTCGTGTAATTCCTTTCAAAGGTTCTTGGATTGAATTCGCTACAGATATCAACAGCGTAATGTATGCTTACATCGACCGTAAGAAAAAGTTACCTGTTACAACTCTTTTCCGTGCAATCGGATATGAGAGTGACAAAGACATTCTAGAAATTTTCGGTCTTGCTGACGAAGTGAAAGCTACTAAAGCAAACTTGAAAAAATTAGTAGGTAGAAAATTAGCTGCACGTGTACTTAAATCATGGATCGAAGATTTCGTGGATGAGGATACAGGTGAGGTTGTTTCTATTGAAAGAAATGAAGTGCTTCTTGACCGTGAAACGGTTCTTGAAGACGATCATATTGACATGATTGTTGATTCAGGAGTGAAAAACGTTATTCTTCACAAAGAAGACGTTAACAGTGCTGACTTTACAATTATCTACAATACTTTACAAAAAGATACTTCTAACTCAGAAAAAGAAGCGGTTGAACATATCTACCGTCAATTGCGTAACGCTGAACCACCAGATTATGAGACAGCGAAAAACGTATTTGAAAAATTATTCTTCTCTGATACACGATATGATTTAGGTGAAGTTGGTCGTTTCCGTTTGAACAAAAAATTGAAAATTGATTCTTCTGAAGAGTCACGCGTTCTTACGAAACATGACATCATCTCAATTATTAAATATTTGATTGAATTAATCAACTCAAAAGCTGATGTTGATGATATTGATCACTTGTCAAATAGACGTGTAAGAACAGTTGGTGAGCAATTGTACTCTCAATTCGGCGTAGGTTTAGCTCGTATGGCTAGAACTATTCGTGAGCGTATGAACGTTCGTGACAACGAGGTCTTCACACCTATCGATTTGATTAACGCGAAGACATTGTCTTCAGTGATCAATTCGTTCTTCGGAACAAACCAATTGTCTCAATTTATGGATCAGACCAACCCGCTTTCTGAGGTAACTCACAAGCGTCGTTTGTCTGCACTAGGACCTGGTGGACTTTCTCGTGAAAGAGCAGGTTTCGAGGTTCGAGATGTTCACTATACGCACTACGGTCGTTTGTGTACTATTGAAACTCCAGAGGGACCAAACATTGGTTTGATTTCATCTCTTTGTGTATTCGCGAAAGTGAATAAACTTGGATTTATTGAAACACCATATAGAAAAGTTGATGCTGGTAAAGTTGCATTGGACGTAGAGCCAATCTATTTAACAGCTGAAGAGGAAGATGCAATGATGATTGCGCAAGCAAATGCCATTGTTGATGACAAAGGAAATTTCTTAACTGAGTTCGTTAAAGCTCGTTATGAAGGTGATTTCCCAGTTGTTGCTCCTAACAACTTAACGTTAATGGACGTAGGTGCTAACCAGATTGCATCGATTGCGGCTTCTTCAATTCCTTTCTTGGAGCATGATGATGCCAACCGTGCCTTGATGGGATCGAACATGCAACGTCAAGCTGTTCCATTGTTAAAACCAAATTCTCCAATCGTTGGAACTGGTATCGAGCGTTTAGTTGCGCGTGATTCACGTGTATTGATTAATGCTGAAGGTCCTGGGGTTGTTGAATATGTTGACGCTAATGAAATCGTAATTCGTTATGATTGGACAAGCGAAGATAAAATGGTAAGTTTTGATAGTGAAACAACGCATTATCCATTAACTAAATTCCAAAAAACGAATCAAAGTACATGTATCAACTTGAAACCAATCGTTAAGAAAGGTGATAGAGTTGATAAAGGTCAAGTTCTTTGTGAAGGATACGCAACGCAACAAGGTGAATTGGCTTTAGGTCAAAACTTGAAAGTGGCATTCATGCCATGGAAAGGGTACAACTTTGAGGATGCGATTGTTATTTCTGAAAGAGTAGTACGTGACGATATCTTTACATCAATTCACATTGATGAGTACACATTAGAAGTACGTGATACTAAACGTGGTATGGAAGAGTTAACTTCTGATATTCCAAACGTTTCTGAAGAGGCTACAAAAGACTTAGATGAAAACGGATTAATCAGAATTGGAGCAGAAATCAAAGAAGGAGATATCCTTATTGGTAAAATCACTCCAAAAGGTGAAACTGATCCTTCTCCAGAAGAGAAATTATTACGTGCTATCTTCGGTGATAAAGCAGGTGATGTTAAAGATGCATCATTGAAAGCTGGACCATCATTGAGAGGTGTTGTAATTGATAAAAAATTGTTCTCAAGAGCAATTAAAGATAGAAAAGCGAAAGCACAAGACAAACCAGTATTGGAAAGTCTTGATGCGGATTACGAAAAAGATTTCGCTGCGTTGAAAGATAAATTATCAGATAAATTGTTGACTATTTTAGGTGAACATAAATCTGCTGGTGTATTTAACAACTTTAAAGAGGAAATTATCAAAAAAGGAACAAAATTCAGTCAAAAGAATTTGTTCGCGATTGATTACACAATCGTTAATCCAACAAACTGGACTGCTGATGCTCACATCAACACCCTTGTTGGACGCGTAATCCACAACTTTAATATTAAAGCAAACGATTTATTAGGAGCATACAAACGTAAAAAATTCCATATTTCAGTTGGAGATGAACTTCCAGCAGGAATTGTGAAAATGGCGAAAGTATACGTTGCTAAAAAACGTAAGTTGAAAGTTGGAGATAAAATGGCAGGTCGTCACGGTAACAAAGGTATCGTTGCGAACATCGTTAAGATGGAAGATATGCCATTCTTGGAAGACGGAACACCAGTTGATATCGTGTTGAACCCACTTGGGGTACCTTCACGTATGAACTTGGGTCAAATCTATGAAACTGTTCTTGGTTGGGCTGGAGAAAAATTGGGAGTGAAATTCGCTACACCAATCTTCGACGGTGCTAAACCATCTGAGATCAACGAATGGAGTGACAAAGCTGGAATTCCAAGATCAGGTAAAACTTACTTATACGATGGAGGAACGGGAGATCGTTTCCACCAACCGGCTACAGTAGGTATTATCTACATGTTGAAACTTTCACACATGGTAGATGACAAAATGCATGCTCGTTCAATCGGACCTTACTCATTAATTACACAACAACCATTGGGTGGTAAAGCTCAATTCGGAGGTCAGCGTTTTGGTGAGATGGAGGTTTGGGCACTTGAAGCATTCGGTGCATCGAACATATTGCAAGAAATCTTGACCGTTAAATCGGATGATGTAATGGGTCGTGCAAAAGCATACGAAGCGATTGTTAAAGGAGATAACATTCCTGAACCAGGAATTCCTGAATCGTTCAACGTATTGTTGCATGAGCTTAGAGGTTTATGTTTAAACATCTCATTGGATTAATTGTCAAGTTGTTGAATTAAGAAATAAGCAAAAACATGGCTTACAGAAAAGAAACACCAAAAAAACAAAGTAGCTTCAACAAAATTACAATCTCGTTGGCATCGCCTGAGATTATTCTTGAGCAATCAAGTGGAGAAGTACTTAAGCCAGAAACGATTAACTATCGTACATATAAGCCGGAAAGAGATGGTTTGTTCTGTGAACGAATCTTTGGACCGGTTAAAGATTACGAATGTCACTGTGGTAAATACAAACGTATCCGATACAAAGGAATCGTTTGTGACCGTTGTGGTGTTGAAGTAACTGAAAAGAAAGTACGTCGTGAAAGAATGGGACACATTTCATTAGTTGTTCCAGTTGCTCACATTTGGTACTTCCGTTCATTACCAAACAAAATTGGTTACCTTTTAGGTTTACCAACTAAAAAATTGGATCAAATCATTTATTACGAGCGTTACGTGGTTATTCAACCAGGTGTTGCAACTAATTTAGATGGTTCGTCTTTAGCACGTTTGGATTTCTTAACAGAAGAAGAGTATTTAGATATTCTTGATACACTTCCGAAAGAAAACCAATACTTGGAAGATGCAGATCCAAATAAGTTCGTAGCGAAAATGGGTGCTGAGGCATTACATGATTTGTTAAGAACAATGAACTTGGAAGAGACTTCATACAATCTTCGTCACCAAGCAAATACTGAAACTTCAGTTCAACGTAAAAATGAAGCGTTGAAACGTTTGCAAGTTGTTGAAGCAATGCGTGAATCTCAAGAGCGTATTGACAATCGTCCAGAATGGATGATCGTTAAGGTTGTTCCAGTTATTCCACCTGAATTGCGTCCGTTAGTTCCTCTTGATGGTGGACGTTTCGCAACTTCAGATTTAAATGATTTATACCGTCGTGTTATTATTCGTAATAACCGTTTGAAACGATTGATCGAAATTAAAGCTCCTGAAGTAATCTTACGTAATGAAAAACGTATGCTTCAAGAAGCGGTAGATTCATTGTTCGATAACTCAAGAAAATCGAGTGCTGTTAAAACGGAATCTAATCGTCCGTTGAAATCACTTTCTGATTCATTGAAAGGTAAACAAGGTCGTTTCCGTCAAAACTTACTTGGAAAACGTGTTGATTATTCAGCTCGTTCGGTAATTGTTGTTGGACCAGATTTGAAATTACACGAATGTGGTTTACCAAAAGATATGGCTGCTGAGCTTTACAAACCGTTTATCATTCGTAAAATGATTGAGCGTGGTATCGTGAAAACAGTTAAATCTGCTAAGAAAATTGTTGATCGCAAAGAGCCAGTTGTTTGGGATATTTTAGAAAGCGTATTGAAAGGTCACCCAGTTTTATTAAACCGTGCCCCAACTCTACACAGACTTGGTATTCAAGCATTCCAACCGAAATTAATTGAAGGAAAAGCAATTCGTTTGCACCCGTTGGTAACAACAGCCTTCAATGCCGATTTCGATGGTGACCAAATGGCGGTTCACTTACCATTAGGTAATGCTGCAATTTTGGAAGCTCAATTGTTGATGTTAGCATCTCACAATATCTTGAATCCTGCAAATGGCGCGCCTATCGCGGTACCATCTCAGGATATGGTCTTGGGTCTTTACTATATCACAAAAGGAAAAAGAACGACTAAAGATGAGATCGTAAAAGGTGAGGATGGAATTTTCTACTCTCCTGAAGAAGTAATCATCGCTTATAACGAAAAAAGTCTTGACTTACACGCTCATATCAAAGTGAAAACGTATGATTTGAACGAAGAAGGTGTACCAACATTACAATTGTTAGATACAACTTGTGGTCGAGTATTATTTAATGAGCGTGTTCCAAGAGAAGTTGGATTCATCAATGATGTAATGACGAAAAAAGCATTACGTGATATCATCGGTGAAGTATTGAAAATTTCAGGAACATCTCGTACAGCTCAATTCTTGGATGATATTAAAGAATTAGGTTACGATATGGCCTTCAAAGGAGGTTTGTCGTTCAACTTAGATGATATTATTATCCCGAATGAAAAAGTTGAATTGGTTGCGAAAGCTGAAACGGAAGTGAAAGACGTAATGATGAATTACAACATGGGTCTTATCACAAACAATGAGCGTTATAACCAAATCATTGATATCTGGACACATACAAACTCTCGTTTGACGCACACGTTGATGGAGCAGTTGAAAACAGACAGACAAGGATTTAACTCAATCTACATGATGTTCGATTCTGGAGCACGTGGTTCGAAAGAGCAAATCCGTCAGTTATCTGGTATGCGTGGATTGATGGCGAAACCGCAAAAATCTGGAGCTTCTTCACAAGAAATTATTGAAAACCCAATTCTTTCTAACTTTAAAGAAGGACTTTCGATTCTTGAGTACTTTATTTCTACTCACGGTGCACGTAAAGGTCTTGCCGATACAGCCTTGAAAACGGCGGATGCTGGTTACTTGACACGTCGTTTGGTAGATGTTGCACAAGATGTTGTTATTAATGCTCCTGATTGTGGAACATTAAGAGGTATCGTTGCAACTTCATTGAAGAAAAATGACGAGGTTGTTGAACCATTATTTGATAGAATCTTAGGACGTACATCTGTTCATGATGTTTATGTTCCTGAAACAGATAACTTAATTGTTGCTGCTGGTGAATTGATTTCTGAAGATGTTGCGAATGCAATTGATAAAGCAGGAATCGAGGAAGTTGAAATCCGCTCAGTTCTTACGTGTGAGATGAGAAGAGGAGTTTGTTCGAAATGTTACGGACGAAATCTTGCAACACACCGTTCAGCGCAACATGGTGACGCAGTAGGAGTAGTTGCTGCTCAATCAATTGGTGAGCCAGGTACACAGTTGACATTACGTACATTCCACGTTGGGGGTACTGCATCGAACATTGCTGATATTTCAGATATGAAAGCGAAAGCAAATGGTAAATTGGAAATTGACGAGTTACGTACAATAGACAAGAAAAATGCAGATGGTACAATGCGCCGCGTAGTAGTTGGACGTTCAGCTGAGTTGAAAATCACTGATGAGAAAACTGGAATTGTAATCATGAATGCCAACATTCCTTACGGATCTGAAATGGTGATTGATAACAATACGAAAGTTAAGAAAGGTGATGTTATCTGTAAATGGGATCCATACAATGCTGTAATCGTTTCTGAAGTTTCTGGTAAAGTTGTTTTCGACAGTATCGTTGAAGGTATCACTTTCCGTGAAGAAGTCGATGAGCAAACTGGATTTACTGAAAAAGTAATTACTGAATCAAGAGATAAAAAGAAAAACCCTGCTATTCACATCATCGATGCGAAAACGAAGGAAGTTTTAAGAGAATACTCATTGCCAGTTGACGCTCACATCTCTGTAGGAGAAGGAGATAAAATTGAAGCAGGTGAGATCTTAGTTAAAATTCCTCGTGTAGCTGGTAAAACTGGGGATATCACCGGAGGTTTACCACGTGTAACTGAGTTATTCGAAGCACGTAACCCTTCAAACCCTGCAGTTGTTTCTGAAATCGACGGTATTGCTGAATACGGAAAAATTAAAAGAGGTAACCGAGAAATTCAAATTACATCTAAAACAGGTGAAGTTCGTAAATACTTGGTTCCACTTTCTAAACATATCCTTGTACAAGAAAATGACTTCGTTAGAGCTGGTCAACCATTATCTGATGGTGCGATTACTCCAAACGATATCTTGAACATCGAAGGTCCAACGAAAGTACAAGAGTACATCGTTAATGAGATCCAAGAGGTTTACCGTTTACAAGGTGTGAAAATTAATGACAAACACTTCGAAGTTATCGTACGTCAAATGATGTTGAAAGCTGAGATTGTTGATGCTGGAGATACTCGTTTCTTAGAAGGTCAATCTGTTCACAAAGCAGATATCATGGAAGAAAACGATGCTATCTACGGAATGAAAGTAGTTGTTGACTCAGGTGATTCACCATCATTGAAAGCTGGTCAAATTGTTTCTGCAAGAAGATTGCGTGATGAAAACTCACAATTGAAACGTTCAGATAAGAATTTGGTTGATGCGCGTGATGCTGTTCCTGCAACTTCAACTCCTTTATTACAAGGTATCACACGTGCGTCGTTACAAACGCAATCATTCATCTCAGCTGCTTCCTTCCAGGAAACAACGAAAGTATTGAATGAAGCTGCAATTTCTGGTAAAGAAGATCACTTACTTGGATTGAAAGAAAACGTTATCGTAGGTCACTTAATTCCTGCAGGTACTGGTGTTCGTGATTTCCAAAAAATGATTGTCGCTTCTAAAGAAGCATTGGCAGAGATTTCTGAAAATTAATCGAATACGATTGAAATAGAAAAAGGAGTAGCAGAAATGTTACTCCTTTTTTGTTTTAACACTACGCATAATAAAGAAAGAATTAGTACCTTCATAAAACAAATTATAGCACAATGGAAAACAATAACGAAAATCAAGTAAACATTGAATTGAACGAAGAAACGGCTTTAGGAATTTATTCTAACCTTGCAATCATTACACATTCTCCTTCTGAAGTTGTTTGTGATTTTGTACAAATGATGCCAGGAATGCCTAAAGGTAAGGTGCGTTCACGTGTTATTATGACTCCTGTCAATGCAAAACGTTTTATGCGTGCATTAATTGATAATGTTCAAAAATACGAACAAAATTTTGGTGTAATTGATGATTCTGATCCAACTGGAATGCCTCCAATGAACTTCGGAACTCCAAGCACAATGGCCTAATTAACAAATTTTGTTTTTAGGGTTCAATTTTTGCTTTAACTTTGTAATATGAAAGCAACAATCATCGCATTCGCTTTTCTTTTTGGAATTTTGTCCTTTGCACCAAATATGCAAGGTGGACAGTTCTTTAAGTTAAGCGAGGTTGTTGAACATTACAAAACACATCAAGATAGCGAAGAGCAATTTCAATCCTTCTTAGATTTTGTAAAAGATCATTATTTTACAAATCATGACACGAAAGACAATGAACGCAATTTGCCGTTCAAATCGACTGTGGCTAGCGCTTTCGTACTGGTAATACACCAAGTAAAATTAGAACCGATTCATGAATATTTGTTCATTGTAAACGAAGAAAAAAACTTCTTTGGTGAACCAAATTCATTCGTACAACAAAAATTCTTTTCCATCTGGAATCCACCACGAGTAGCATAATGAACATACATTCTGTTGAATCATAACGATTCAATATGTTTCATTATATACTCAAATTTCATGTTAAATAAAATCATTCATTGGTCTATTTCCAACAAGTTAATCGTTGGAATAATGACCCTGGCATTGATCACTTGGGGCGTCT
>JBDKHH010000320.1:0-11063 GCA_039797785.1 Bacteroidota bacterium
ACGGAAGATTTAATTCGTTTAGGTTTTGAGGCAGGTAGAATGAAAACGGGAACACCTCCTCGAGTTGATGGTCGTTCGTTGGATTATTCTAAAATGGAAATCCAAGAAGGTGATGTGAATCCTTCGAAGTTTAGTTTTGGAGATACGCTTGCCTTGCAAAAACAACACGCTTGTCACATTACGTATACGAATGAACAAACACATGATTTGTTGAGAACGGGTTTCGATCGTTCGCCAATGTTTAATGGTTCAATTAAAAGTACAGGTCCGAGATATTGTCCAAGTATAGAGGATAAGATAAATCGTTTTGCTGATCGCGATCGTCATCAAATTTTTGTTGAACCTGAAGGGTGGAATACTGTTGAAATTTATGTGAATGGATTTAGTACGTCTTTACCTGAAGATGTTCAGTTGAAAGCAATGCGAACAATTCCAGGTTTTGAACAAGCAAAAATGTTTCGTCCAGGTTATGCGATTGAATATGATTACTTCCCTCCTACTCAGTTGAAACATACCTTGGAAACGAAATTGATTTCAGGTTTGTATTTCGCTGGACAAATTAATGGAACAACAGGATACGAAGAAGCTGCTTGTCAAGGTTTGATGGCTGGAATAAATGCGCATAGAAAAGTGCGTGAATTGTCACCAATTATTTTGAATCGTAGTGATGCGTATATTGGGGTGTTGATTGATGATTTAATTACGAAAGGGACAAAAGAACCGTATCGTATGTTTACAAGTCGTGCTGAATATCGCATCTTGTTACGTCAAGATAATGCAGATGTTCGTCTAACTCCAATTGGTCATGAAATAGGTTTGGCCGACGATGATATGTTAGAGCGAGTGAGTAAAAAGGTTGCAGGAACAGATCAATTCAAAAAGGCACTCAAATCGATTGGTGTTACTCCATCAATGGCAAATCCAATTTTGACTAGAAAGGAAAGTGCTGAAATTACGCAACAGGTTAAGTTGAGTAGTTTAATTACACGTCCTCAAATAGACATGAATGATGTATTGGAAATGTCGGTTGAGATTAGTGAACTGGCTTCTGAACTAAATTTAGTACATCCGGATGTTGTTTCTCAAGCAGAGATTCAATTGAAGTACGAAGGCTATATTGAACGTGAAGAAGATCAAGCGAAGAAAATGGGTCGTATGGAAGAAGTGAAGATTCCTGATGCCATGGATTATCGTGCGTTGAAGAGTTTAAGTTCTGAAGCGAAGGAAAAGCTTTCAGCAATAAAACCGGTGACAATTGGACAAGCTGCACGCGTTAGTGGTGTTTCGCCAAGTGACATTACAGTGCTTTTAATTCATTTAGGAAGATAAAACGAATAGTTCCACGTGGAACTTAAATGATATGAAAAAGGTCCGATATTAAGTTTCGGACCTTTTTTTATGCTTCTTTTGGAGCTATCCAATCGCCATTTTCTTTGATCAGTTCGATGAGTTGATGAACAGCATCGTCTTCAGGAACATTCTTTTTGACAACCGTCTTTTCTTTGTACAGATTTATTTTTCCTGGTCCTGTTCCAACATAACCGTAATCTGCATCTGCCATTTCTCCTGGTCCGTTTACAATACAACCCATAATTCCGATTTTGATTCCTTTTAAATGGGAAGTTTCTTTTCGAATCTTAGCTGTCGTTTCTTGTAAATCAAACAATGTTCTTCCACATGATGGACATGAAATGTATTCTGTTTTAGAGATACGTGTACGAGTGGCTTGGAGAATTCCAAAGGCTGTAGAGTTGATCAATGTTTGGGCTTGTGTCCCAGTTAACATTAACCCATCCCCAAATCCATCAATAAACAATGATCCAGCAGAACTCGAAACATTCAATTGATAGTTTTCTGGGTCTGTTGCCTTATCGTTTATTTTGAAAATTACTGGGTTGTTTATATTTAATTCCGCAAAAATAAAATAAATATAACGGTATAATTGAGTTTTGTTTGAATATTCAGTAGCTAAGATAACGACTGCTTTTGGGTGATTAACAAGCGTTGAGTAGTTGTTCTCTTTGCTTGGATCAACATTCACGAAACACATTTGGTCTTCTGAAAGTGCGTCTAATTCGTTCAAATCGACAAGCGGGTAAAATCCTTGTTTGTTCGAATAGTTGTTTTTCCAGTTTTGTAAATTACAAATCACGCCTAATGTTCCGGGTACTTCAAAATCGATTTGTTGGTCACCAATGAACACATAATCTGCTGCTTGATCTTGCAAATTCCATTTATCAAGTTGAACAGAATAATTATAACCGAATCCATAAAAGTTGGCTGGTGTAATGGTTTCTTTCTGAGAAAAATCAGCAACTACAACTGGCACATGTTTTCCGCCGATATTGTGAGTTTCAGAAGAATGTCTGCGTTCGTAATGGAAAGGTGAATATGGTCGTTTAAAATGAACTTCAGGTAATTTAAAGGTGTTATTCGTTGCATCAAATTTTTCAATCAGTTTTCTAGCAACTGGCATTTCAAATTCAGGTTCTTCTGTTAACGAAACACGAATCGTGTCGCCCAAACCATCTTCTAAAAGTGCACCAATTCCAACAGCTGATTTAATTCTACCATCTTCTCCGTCTCCCGCTTCTGTAACTCCTAAATGCAAAGGATAACAATGACCGTTTTTAAGCATAGTTGCTGCAAGTAAACGATACGCCTGAACCATGACAAGTGTGTTACTTGCTTTCATGGAAATAACTAGATTGTAAAAAGCATGTTTCTCGCAAATACGAATGAACTCCATTGCCGATTCAACCATTCCTTCTGGAGTGTCGCCGTATTTACTCAAAATTCGGTCGGACAAAGAACCATGGTTTGTACCAATTCGCATGGCGGTATTGTTCTCTTTACAAATATGAACAAGAGGCGTAAATTTTTCTTCGATACGTTTTAGTTCTTTTTGATAGCTTTCTTCTGTGAAATCGATTTCTTCGAATTTCTTTTTGTCCGCGTAATTACCTGGATTAACACGTACTTTCTCGATATATTTTGCTGCAATTTCAGCGGCATTTGGGGTAAAATGAATGTCAGCAACCAATGGTGTGTTATAACCTTGTTCAACAAGTTGAGCTTTGATTGCTTTTAGGTTTTCAGCTTCGTTTTTACTTGGTGCAGTTAAGCGAACTAATTCACAACCGGCATCAATCATTCTAACAGATTGAGCAACAGATAGTTCTGTGTTCATTGTGTCGGTTGTTGTCATGGATTGAACACGAATAGGATTTTCCGCTCCCAATTTTATTGCACCAATTGAAACCTCAACTGTTGGAAAACGTTCTCTTCGGAACATATCAACACAATAAATTAAATTCTTATTTGCTTCTATCATAGGATATTAGTGTGAATTAACCTGTTTTCTACTTGTTAAACAAAAGTAGAGATTAAAATGTTTTGATTGGATTTGTAAAATGAAGTTAACGACAACTATGCGTTGATAATGTGTAGAATGGCGATTTATCGTTAAAAAATTGTTAAGTTTGAGAAATTATAATTGTTAGATCTATGAAGTTTTCAGATATTAAATTCGCTCGAAACCACAACGAAGAGTTTTATAAAGTGTTACGTCAAAGGGTGAATGAGTATTTCAAAGAAAACAACATAACGCGTTATGCAAATGCAATGATGGTTTTTAAAACCATTTTTATGTTTTCTCTTTATTTCATTCCTTTTGTTCTAATGCTTACCGTGGTTTCAAACACATGGATGTTTTTTGGAATGTGGATCTTGATGGGATTTGGTATGGCTGGTATTGGATTATCGGTTATGCATGATGCAAATCACGGAGCATATTCGAATAAAGAAAGCGTTAATACTTTAGTTGGTTCAATTCTTTATTTTCTAGGTGGTTGTGATGTGAATTGGAGAATTCAACACAATATTTTACATCATACGTATACGAATATTACTGGTTTTGATGAAGATATTAATCCTGGTCCGGTTATGCGATTTACCCCGCATGAAAAAAGACGTGTAATGCATAAATACCAACACATATACGCGTATTTTTTATATGGAATGATGACTTTAATGTGGTTTATTACAAAAGATTATAAGCAAGCTGCACGATACCAACGAATGGGATTAATTGGAACGCAAAAATTGACGTATTCAAAATTGATGATACGCATTGTCGTTTCAAAAGTGTTGTACGCAGCAATGATCTTTGGTTTGCCTATTTGGTTATCGCCTGCGCCATGGTATTTCACTATTCTTGGGTTTTTAGCGATGCAATTTATCGCAGGGTTCATTTTAGGAATCATTTTTCAACCTGCGCATGTTGTTCCAACATCAGATTATCCAATGCCAGATGAATCAGGAAACATCGATGCTGATTGGGCAGTAAGTCAATTATACAATACAGCGAATTTTGCACCAGGAGCGAAGTTGTTTTCATGGTATGTTGGTGGTTTAAATTACCAAGTAGAACATCATTTGTTTCCAAATATTTGTCACGTTCATTATAGTGAGATTTCAAAAATTGTAAAAGATACGGCTGAAGAATACAACCTTCCGTATCATTCATACAAAACATTTGGTCAAGCATTGTCGGATCACACAAAAATGCTTTATCAATTGGGTAATTTTGATAATGCTCCTGCAATTCAACATTAAAAAGATTCAATGACTTTTGAATTTTATCGAGAATATTGTTTAAGAAAGCCTTTTGTTACAGAAGGCTTTCCTTTTGATGCCTCAACCCATGTATTAAAGGTGGCAGGTAAAATGTTTGCTTTAAGTGATATTGATAGTTTCACTGGAATTAATTTAAAAGCAGATCCTGAAAAGTCAATCGAGTTAAGAGAACGCTATATGGGAATTCAACCGGGTTATCATATGAACAAAACGCATTGGAATACTGTTTCAGTAAGCGAAGATGTTTCAGATGAGTTGATTCTCGAATTAATTGATCATTCGTATTCGTTAATTTATAATTCACTTCCTAAAAAAGTTAGAAATGAGCTTGAGATGGGATAAGTATATTTGGGCTGTTCGCTTGGCAAAGACGCGTTCACAAGCTTCGGAAGAATTGTCTAAAGGACGAATTAAAGTGAATGGTCTCCCGATTAAACCGGCAAAAGAACCCAAAGTTGGAGACATCATCTCCATTTCAAAGAATACCGCAGTTTTTTCATATAAAGTAATCAGCCTACTCGAGAAAAGAGTTGGAGCAAAATTGGTTGCGGATTATTTAATTGATACAACCCCGCTGGAAGAAATAGAGAAATTTAAAACCTATCAATTGTCACAGCAAGTATATCGTCAAAACGGCAGCGGTAAGCCATCTAAAAAGGATCGAAGAGAAATCGACGACTTCTTGGTTGACTGGGAATAGCACTTTTTTTATATTTTTTTCACGTTTGCTGTAACTTTTATTTAAGTTGATGGTCTTACCTCAAAAAACGGGTAAAACACTTTAAAACGACTTAAAATCAAAAGTTATGAAAACAATTATTTACACATCGATTTTCTTACTGAGCACTACCTTGTTTGGACAAGAAGAGCTTAATCCTGACACAACACGTGTGAATATGGGTAAAATAGAAATCATTTTGGTTGATCATTCAAATGAGGATTTGGAAGATGAAGGCGAGATTGATACCTTGGATGCCATTCCGGACGAGGATGAAAAAGAACGATTTGAAGCACATTGGGCTGGTATTGACATGGGATTCAGTATGTTGTTAAACAAAGACATGAACACCAATTTTGATAATTATCCGTATTGGAAAAATGATCCTGCTCGTTCAATGACATGGAATGTGAATTTTTTAGAGCATAAATTTGCCATAGCGAAACAGTACTTTGGTGTTACAACAGGTTTAGGATTTAGCTTTACGCAAGTCGCTTTCAAAGACAATTATTTATTGCAAACCACAGGCGATAGTTTATTTGCAACCATTGACACGGTAAATGTTTATTCAAAAAACAAATTACGTGCGGCTTATCTTACGGTTCCAGTGTTACTTGAATTCTGTACAAATGCCGACGAAGACAAAAGTTTCTATTTAGCAGCAGGTGTTGTCGGTGGTGTTCGTATCGCTTCTCGTGTAAAAAGAATTGGTGAATATGACGGAAAAGAATTCCAAGAAAAACTGAAAGGCACTTATGGATTGAATTCATTCAAATTAGACGGAACAGTTCGTTTAGGTTACGGTTCTTGGGGAGCGTTTGCATCGTACAGCCTTTTACCGTTGTTCGATACGGCTAAAACAACAGAAGTGTATCCTTTGACATTCGGATTATCATTAAATTTTTAACCTCTGTTCGGTTATTCTTTAGAAGTTCAGATTTCATTTTGAATGATTGATTTAGGCGTGATTATGAAGGTTTAGCGTGCTAAAGCAAATAATCATAACGACAAGCAATCATATAAAAATGGAAAGATTTAAGCAGAACCTCTTCTAAATGACCATTTTCTTCCTAAAATTCATTCACAATAAATGATTATTGCTCTTTCATTTTAGTCAAAACTAGCGATTTATAAGCGGTCTGAACTCAAAATAATAATCGAACTGAGGATTTAGGTAAGTAGTAAACATAAGCAAGAAAGGGAAAGCTGATTCATTGTTTGAATCAGCTTTTTTTATGCGCATAAAAAAGGCCCGAAGAAATTTCGAGCCTTTCTTTTTTCCTAAAGGAAATTATTTTTTCACAACGTTGAACTGTGCAGTTTTTCCATTGTCTAAAGTAATGTTGAAAATGTATAAACCAGCTTCTAAAGAAGACATGTTAACATTTGATTGACCATTAGCTAAAGAAATAGCGTTGTTCATAACGATTTTACCTGTGATGTCAGTAACTACTAAGTTTCCTGCTCCTTTAGCATTCACTGTAATTGTTACGTTATCATTTGTTGGATTAGGGTAAGCACTAGCTTCGATAGTTGAAGTCTCAGTTAAACCTAATTCAGCAGCAGGGAATAATTGTAATCCGATAGACGGAGCTGGGTTTCCATTCCAACCAGCAGAGAACCATTGGTCAGTTGTTGTTCCAGTATTGTCAATGTAGATTGGGAAAGTTACATTATCCAAAATAGACATGTTTGCGTTGTAGTTAACACCATTGTCATATCCGAATGCTGGCTCAGGAGTTTCTGTAACAACACAGAATAAGTAATTTTGGTTGTTCTCTAAAATGAATGGAGTTTGGAAAGGAATAAATACCTCTTCACCATTTAAGAATCCTGAAGTTTCGATTGCGTCAAAAGAAGCATAAGCAACTTGAACTAATGCATCGTATGTTGCTGTTGCACTGAATGTTGTAGCAGCATCATTCCATTTGTAACCAAATAATTGAATTTGTTGTCCTAATGAGAATTGAGTTGTATCAATTTTAATAGCAGTGTGTAATCCTAATACACCAGCGCGATCAGCGTTAGCATCGTTGAAACGAATACAAGATTTGTAACCTTGAGTGTAGTTCATAGGGAATGAATTTACTACTGGTTCAGAATTAGCTGTATTGTGACGAGCATATGAATAAATATCGTCTGTGATATAGAATTTAGATGTAAACACGTTATCTCCAGGAGCTTGATCTGTATTAACACCTAAAGAGATTGTGTACGTTAAAGTGTACTCACCAACTGGGTAAGTTGCTAAAGAGAATGCAGGAAAAGCATCTGGGTTACCAGCAAACAATGCTGCAGTATCTTTGTAGTTTAATGTTAATGGTCCAAGAACTTCTGTATATGCTGCTGGGTTTCCAGGAGCAGCAACTGTAGCGGTTACATAAATATCAGATTGAGTATTTAAACCATAGTTCACAACTTGAATTCCAGGTGTGAAAGAAAATTCAGTACCATTTTGAGCCAAAATAGATGGTGTAGATGCTTGAGTAGCGATAATTGTACTACCTGGATCTGAACCTAAATCGTTGTTGAAAATACCGAATTTGTTACCAATAAACATAACAACTGGACCATTTGCCATTTCAGCAATTAATTGGTTACCATCAGTTTTGCTTAAAATAACTCCTGGGATAGTAACGTTGATTCCGTCTCCACCTAAAGCAGCAGTCATACCGATAGAAGCATCTTCTCTGTTAACGATAATTACAGCAATTGCACCAGCGTTTTGCGCATTTAACATTTTAGTTGCGAAATCACATGTGTTACGACGGATAACTGCAATTTTACCTGCATAAGCACCAGCTGCTGAAGGAGCACATCCTTCTTCAGAAAGTAGGTTACCGTAAGTAGCATTTGTTCCAGCAGTTCCATCATTCACAAGAACTAATTCTCCTTGAACATACGTACCATCAACGTTGAAGTCATAGGCTAAGCCCCATGTTCCATCGTCTGTTTCACCTGGCCATCCACCTGCAGCGGCTTGAACGCCATAATCAAAATTTCGTTGTATTGCTGCTGGTGAAATACCTGCAACTACAACTTGAGCTACTACCTCTAAAGCAAAGAAGGAAGCAACTACTCCAAGTAATAATTTTTTCATAAGCTTAAAATTAATTTGCACTAAAATTAATACAAAAATCATAATTGTATTGCTTCCATAACGAAATTAATGCACAAAACGTTGGTTTAAACATAAAAAAAACCGTCCAGCACATGCGGGACGGTTTTTAAATTATCTAGAATAAGGCTTCTTAAGACTTTAAAGATGCTTTCATGTATTCACGATTCATGCGTGCAATGTTCTCTAAAGAGATTTCTTTTGGACATTCAACTTCACAAGCTCCTGTGTTTGTACAGTTACCAAATCCTTCTTCGTCCATTTGCTTAACCATGTTCAATACACGTTGTGTTGCTTCAACTTTCCCTTGTGGTAATAAAGCCATTTGAGAAACTTTTGCAGAAACGAATAGCATCGCAGAAGAGTTTTTACATGTTGCAACACATGCTCCACATCCAATACACGTTGCAGCTTCAAAAGCTTTATCAGCGTCAACTTTCGCAATTGGAATTGCATTTGCATCCATTGTTCTTCCAGATGTGTTCACAGATACGAATCCTCCAGCTTGTTGGATACGGTCAAATGCACTTCTATCAACAACTAAATCTTTGATTACAGGGAATGCTTTTGCTCTCCATGGTTCGATATAAATTGTCTCACCATCTTTGAATTTACGCATGTGTAATTGACATGTAGTTACAGCTCTATCTGGTCCGTGCGCTTCACCATTGATATACAATGAACACATTCCACAAATTCCTTCTCTACAGTCGTGATCAAATGCGATTGGTTCTTGACGATTGTTTACTAATTGTTCGTTCAATTGATCCAACATTTCCAAGAATGAACTATCTGTAGAAACGTTATCCAATTTGTATGTTTCCATACTTCCCTTTGCGTTAGCATTTTTCTGACGCCAGATTTTAAGGGTGATATTGATTGTTTTTGATGCCATATTTAATCAGTTTTTAGTTGTTTGGCAATAGGCAAGAGTGATGCCCATTCCCAAAACCACTCAATTAATGTTATCTACTTTTTTTATAAATGAATTTAGCATTTTACTTTCCTCTTCAATTTCTGAAAAAACTTCTTTTAACATTGCTTTATCTGAAATGAAGTTGAATTTATCAGCAAGAATTAACTGTGTTTCTAATTCGTAAAGTGATCCACGTGCAATTTTTAAAAAGTTCACATAGCTCTTTGTAGAATTACGTCCGTATCCTTCAGCAATATTACTCGAAATTGAAACAGCTGATCGTTTAATTTGATTTGTCAATGAATAAATCTCATCTTGAGGAAAATCTTTTGTAAGAACATAAGCATGCTCTGCCAATAAAATTCCTTTTTGCCAAATTAATAAATCTTTATATGTTTTAATTTCTGCCAATGTTAACTCTTTACTAATGCCTAATTACTCTTTGCTAATGCCTAACTACTATCTGCTAATGCCTAATAACTACTTAAACTAATGCCTTATTTGTAGTTACGTGCAGCAATTTTAATGAACTCATAGTTCAATGCTTCTTTGTGCAATTCAGACTGATTAATGTCTTCACCTTTGTATTCCCAAGCTCCAACGAATTTGAAGTTTTCATCATCTCTCAATGTTTCACCTTCAGCATCTTGGTATTCTTCACGGAAGTGACCACCACACGATTCTTTACGTTGTAAACCGTCTTTCGCCATTAATTGTCCTAACTCCATAAAGTCAGCAACACGAAGTGCTTTCTCTAATTCTGGATTCATTTCGTTTGCGTCACCTGGAACAAATACATCTTTGTAGAACTCTTCACGAAGCGCTGCAATTTCTGAAATCGCTTCTGTCAATGATTGCTCACTACGTCCCATTCCAACTTTGTTCCACATGATTAAACCTAAACGTTTGTGGAAGTGATCTACTGATTTCGTTCCTTTATTGTTTAAGAATGTATCAATTAATGATTTTACGCTGTTTTCAGCTTCTACGAATTCTGGTAACTCAGTGGAAATTGTACCTGTGCGAATATCATCTGCTAAATAATCAGATACGGTGTAAGGTAAAACGAAATAACCGTCAGCCAAACCTTGCATTAAAGCAGATGCACCTAAACGATTTGCTCCGTGGTCAGAGAAGTTTGCCTCTCCAGCAACGAAACATCCAGGAATTGTTGATTGTAAGTTGTAATCAACCCAAACACCACCCATTGTGTAGTGAACAGCTGGATAAATTTTCATAGGTGTTTCATACGGGTTCTCATCTGTAATTTTTTCATACATCTGGAACAAGTTGCCGTAACGAGCTTCTACGGTGTCTTTTCCAAGACGCTCAATAGAATATTTGAAGTCAAGATAAACAGCTTCGCCTGTTTCAACACCGAAACCAGCATCGCATCTTTCCTTAGCAGCGCGCGAAGCAACGTCGCGTGGCACAAGGTTACCGAAAGCTGGGTAACGGCGCTCTAGGTAGAAATCGCGGTCTTCGTCTTTAAGATCTTCTGGGCGTTTTTTTCCTGCGCGGATAGCCTCAGCATCTTCTTTTTTCTTAGGGCACCATACACGTCCATCGTTACGGAGCGACTCAGACATCAGCGTAAGCTTAGACTGGAATTCACCGTGAACAGGGATACAAGTAGGGTGGATCTGTACGTAGCAAGGGTTTGCGAAGCAAGC
>JBDKHH010000321.1:0-3878 GCA_039797785.1 Bacteroidota bacterium
CCAGAGCCACACATTCCTGAAAAAGCTTGAACAACAGGATTAAAACCTGCTGAACCAGTAACTTGAATTTGAATGCTACTTTGAGTTGCAACAAAAGAATACCAAACATCATCATTCGCTACACCAGTGCAACCTGGCATTGTTTGAGTTGCGTTTAATGTTGTTCCCGTTGTTTCAATGCAACTTGAATTCACAGATAAAACTGTCGCTCCTGAACAATTGTTATTTGATGGTTGAGCGAAAAGAAATACAAATTGAAAAACGAATAAAAATAAAGTTATATACCTCACAAAGTAATTAGTTTTTGAACTTACAAAATTAAGACTTAATCTTATTTAAGGACATTAATAAAGCCATTAAACTCATACTTTCTATCGTTAACCAAATCTTTAGCTTCAATAGTCCAAGTGTAAGTGCCTTGCTGAACGTATTCTCCATTAAATGTGCCATCCCAAGAAGCAGCTGGGTCATGTGACTCCCAGATTATTTGCCCCCAACGGTTGAAGATTAACAATTCAAAATTGAAAATATCAATTCCACTAATATGAACTCCCCAATCTTGATTGAATTCGTCATCATCCGGAGTGAATGTATTTGGAGCATACAATAGTACTTCAGGCAAAACGATTACAATTTGAGTTGATGTATCAATACAGCCAAATTCTGAGGTAGTAATTAATGTAACCTCATAATCTCCAGCTAGCCCATCAGGGAACATGGTTTGAACATGTTCAAGTTGAGAGAAACTAGGATTTCCATCTTGAATAAACCACTCATAACTATCTCCATTCACTGAATAATTTGTCAAATGAACTGTTGGATTAAACATATACGCAGGATTAGGACTATGTCTAAAATCTGCAATTGGCTTCGGATGAACTGTTAAATAATTAATAAATGTTGTTGAATCAATACATCCAAAAGGACTCGTCACGACAAGTTGTACGTCATACAAACCTGACCACATTTCGTCAGTTACGATAGTTTGTTGATTTTGAAAATATTGTCCATCCGATAACAACCAATAATTTTGACCATTCATCAGTGGATCAGTTTCATTTGTTAAAACAAACATTGCTGGTTCACATTCATTGTCTAAATCAACACTAATTAACGGAACAGGCAAAGGCGCCAAGATTACGTTCGTTGTCAGTACGATTGGAGTTGATTCACATGCATCATCAATTGTAACAGTATATTGTGTTGTTTGAGGTGGATTCGCAGTAATTGTATGATTAGAACCTGTTCCTGATTCTCCACTACTCCAAACAAAATTAAATGGAGTTCCTATTCCACCTGCAGCAGTTGCAGTAAGCGTTGTTGGATATCCAGGACAAATTGTATCGTCTGGTGTGATTGTACCCGTCAATGGCGGTCTTATGGTTACATAAATTGAATCCTTGTTTGAAAAACAACCTAAATCACTTTCAGCCTGAACAACGTAATACGTATTTACTAAAGGAGAACCAATTTGAGAAGCAGCCGTTGTTGGGAATAAATCCCAATGGAAATCGTAAGAATTACCCCCAATTGCCGATACTGTCATAGTTGCACTTCCGTTTTCACAAATAAGTGTGTCATTACTTACGCTCATCATTATTGGTGCTGGATCAGTGATAGTAGCAACCGTACATGCTTGACATAAATTATTATCTCTTACGCAAACATTATAAGTTCCTGCCGCAAAACCCGTACCTGGCGTAACGCTGCTCCAAGTATTTCCATTATCGTAACTATATTGAGTTGCTTGAGAACCACTTAAAGTAATCGTACCATCTGAAAAACCCGCGCATGAGGTATTCGTAGTAACTTGGTTTATTGTCATTTGTTTAACGAAAATCTTTACAGTATCTTTTTTACTTCCGCAAACAGGATTCGTTTCGGTAAGAATGAAAGAATATAATCCAGGTTGGTTAACATTTACAGTTGGCGTTAAATTGTTTGATGCTGGCAAAATCTGTACTGTTGGGGTAGGAGTAATCCCCGTTGCTAAATATGTCCAAAGTTTCGTATCTGTAGCAACACTTAATACTCCAACTAAATTGATTGGACTTCCAAAACAAACAGTATCATCAACTCCTGCATTAGGAGCTATCGGAGGCAAAACAACAACATCTGTGGTAGTAGCATCAGTGCAACCTGTTCCAGTAACTGTTAAACTGTAAGTCCCGGCCATCGCTAAAGTTGAATTGGGAATTGTTGGATTTTGCACATTTGATGTGAAACCATTAGGCCCTGTCCAGCTATAAGTAGTAGCTCCTGATGAACCATTTAATTGAATTGTTCCACCCACACAATAAGGGCCTGTATTTGATGCCAAAACACCTAATCCAGAGTTAATTACCGCACTTCCATTACCTGTTACTACATCATCAACACAACCTGAACCTGGAGGAACCAAACTCGACCCTCCACCGCCAGCTCCACCACCTAATGATCCAGCAGAAAAACAATCACTACCGCCTCCGCCTCCGCCGTAGTAACCACCACCACCACCACCACCTGGTCCTAGATTATAACATGGGTCACTTGCCCCACTACCTCCTTGTAAAAAGGATCCAGGTTGTCCTGGATTTCCAGATGATATCCAAGGTGGTCCAGCAGAGCCTCCTGTAGTTTGAGTACCATTACCTCCTCCTTGACCAAATGGAGATGTTGCTGACCCTACACCAGTTACACATCCACCATTGGCAGCCGAAGCATTGGTGTTTCCACCACCTCCACCTCCACCGGCGCCTGCTACGGCAACCAATACACCATTAATATAAACCATTGAAGATCCGCCTCCACCGTAAGAACTATAACCATTCGTACTTGATGCTGCACCATTTCCTCCATTTGGATACCCCCCTGTAACACCGGTTGAAGCTTGACCAATTACAAAAGTAACGACATCACTAGGTTGGACGGGAATATTTAAATTTAACTGAGCACCTGCTCCTCCATTAGGACCTCCTCCCGAAGAACCAGAAAGAGTAATCGATAAAGAGGATGTACAAGGAGGAACAGTATAATTTTGAGGAGAACCTGTATATCCAATTGTTGTTGAACCTTGCGAAAAAACAGATAATGCGTAAAATGCAAAAATAAAACCAGTAATAAATAATCTCATATATTCTTTTGATTTATAATCGTTCGCCACTAACTATTGTATAAAAAATAAAGCTTTCGTTAACATTAATTCAATTTAACGATTTAAGATCTATTTTAAATTACTATTTAAACGATTCTGAAAATTAGACGACAATGAAAAGTATTAAGTTGCCTCATTATTTTCAAAAATATTGAATAAATGCAACTATCAACAAAAAAAGGGGATTTCTCCCCTTTCAATGTGAATTATTTAACGTTATATTGTCTTATTTGATGAATTTAAACTGATTTCCAGGGTAAACAGCAGCATCTCCTAATTCTTCTTCGATTCTTAATAATTGATTGTATTTTGCCATACGATCACTTCTAGAAGCTGATCCTGTTTTAATTTGACCAGTGTTTAATGCTACAGCTAAATCAGCAATCGTACTGTCTTCTGTTTCACCACTTCTGTGACTCATTACCGAAGTGTATGAATTTTTAGTTGCCATTTGAACTGCTTCAATTGTTTCTGTTAATGTACCAATTTGGTTTACTTTAACAAGAATTGAGTTCGCAATACCTTCGTTAATACCTCTTGAAAGACGTTTTGTGTTTGTAACAAATAAATCGTCTCCTACAAGTTGAACTTTATCCCCAAGCTCCTCAGTTGCTAATTTCCAACCTGCCCAATCATCTTCAGCTAAACCGTCTTCGATTGAAATAATTGGATATTTAGCACACCAATCTTTCCAAAAAGCAAACATTTCCGCAGAAGACATCTCATCTCCTGTTGATTCAAATAT
>JBDKHH010000322.1:0-5873 GCA_039797785.1 Bacteroidota bacterium
TACACGACCAATTACCGTTGAATATGCCTTAACGGATTACAGTGAATCCTTATCAGAAGTGATCATGGCCATGCACAAATGGGGAACCGAACACCGCGAACGCATTAAGAAAGAATGGTAAATTGATTAATCTTCCAACACCACTCGCAGCACTTTCACAGCAGCATCTGAAGACAAGCGAAGTGAATAGATTCCGCTTTCCAAAGCACTAAAATTCAATGTGCTATTTCCTTCAATTGTACCAGCTTGTACGATTTTTCCATTCAAATCCATAAGTACAAACTCCAACGGAGCACTTACACCACCAATATGGATGTTTTCCGAAGTTGGATTAGGATAAATATACACTGTCTCAAGACCAACTTCATCAATTGCCAATTCATTCACAATTTCACAAGCAGAAGTATCAACACAATCATACGCATTTGTGACTAACACAGCATACGAACCGTTTTGGCTCGCCTGAAATGTTTGTTGGGTTGCGTTTGGAATTAGCGTATTTGTTAAACAGTCAAACCAATCATAACTAATTGCCGATGAAGCAACAAGTTCGCCATTTGCATTGTGTGTAATTGTCGGACTTGGATTTGGATAAACTGTTAAATTCAATGTCATTAAAGAATCGCAACCATTGACCGTAACTCCTGACAAAGTGTGCGTTGCAGTATTATTCGATGACGTGTAAGTGTTTCCATCAATCCACGTGTAAGAACCACAAGCCGTGACCGTTTGTGTTGCATAAATTGAATGGTTAATCGTCAATTCCAATTTCACAACTGAATCACAACCAGAAGCAGCAGCGTATGGAAAATGTGCATACGTTTCCAAGAAATTTGCTGTTGGGCTTCCATAGGTATTTCCATCGATCCACGTTAAACTATCGCAGGTTGTCAATTGTTGCGTTGAAACTGTTCCACGGACAATCTTGAAAACAAAATCACTGTTGGTAATGTACAATAGATCATTATTCATATCGTAAACGTATGCATCTAAACCATATCCCATTCCTCCATCTTGATTTGCTTCCCATTCAAACGAATAGTTGAAACTCGATGAACCACCTGTTATTTGTAAGTAATACAAAGTACCGCTTGCCCCACCTGTTAATACCATTGGAACATCCATCCACATTTCGTAATCGTTGATAATTTTTCCATTTGGAAGTGTTGCAATATAGTGTGGAATCACATTTTCTGGAGCTGCATAAGCCGCATTGATGTAATTGAATTGGTCGTCAAGAATGTCAATCGTGAAATCTGGATCTAATGTCGTAGCTTCCGTTCGCATACTAGCAAAAACTCGTGTAATTGTCCACGTTTGACCTGCAGGAACAAAAAAATCATCCCTTCCGACCAAACCACTGTTCCAATCACTTGGGAAAGCAGCTGAATAACTATCTGTTGTTTGTTCGTAATCACATTGTGCATTTAGATTTAACACAGTTAAAACTACGAGGAGCATCGTAAGAGCGGTTTTTTTCATTTTTCAATCATTTTAAAACGCGATTTTCACGTAAAATCCGGGGAAATCGATGGCAAAAATATAAATTCCCATGAATTTTCAAGGCTTCGATAGAGTGGATTTTATTTTTTATACATAAATAATTCGCGCACATGTACCAAAACGTTTTTTCTTGCGTTAAAGGGAAAACATCAAGAGTTTCTGGAGTAAAATCTGGAATGCCAACCGATCTGACAAGGCGCGGTGGAAAAGAGATGTGAGGCCGGGGCCTAAAAATAACTGTACACTTCCCCCCTTATCTTTTCTTGGTGTGTAATTGTTTAACCATATGAATTTTTACACGATGAAAAAAGTTTTAATCGCAGTAGCCATCTTTTTGGGTGCAAACTGCAACGCTCAATTGGGCGCAATCACCACCAAACTCAAAGACCCAATTTACTACAGTCAATGGTACACGATCAAAGGGAAGGCATTCAAAAATTGCCTATTCTTTTACGATACGGATGAACGCATCGACGAAGTCTTGTATGACCTATTAAAAACCTATGAGTACGACTATTTAGAAGCCGAAAAGGATGAAAACGGAAGTTTGGTTTGGACCATTGACACTGATAATGGTTTCAACGCAAAAGTAGTTCGAATTGATTCGGATTTACCCGATGAAGCATTTATTAAAATTGAAGTATTCCCAAATAACTAACCTTTTAACAACGTATACTATGAAAAAATCAACAGCACCAAGAGATCTCGCGGGAATGACGAACCACGAATTGGTAAATCTGTACAATCAATACATTGGAGAAGACGTCATGCCCCTTTCCATTGCGAAACTTTTATGGCACATTGTCAATGTATTGAAAAATCGAGGCGTAAACTGTGACGCGATCACGCATGGAACTAGTATCCACTATGGCAAACAATTTCACAGTATTATTCACAGAACTAAGATCTATTTAAGCATGAAAATCAACGAAAAAAGCAGCATCCGCATTCATTTTAAAAATGACAAAGCATCACAAACGATTGACGTAAAAGTCATTCAAACAAGCGAAGCAAACATAACGCTTTCCCACCTCATCGGGGAATTGCCTGTATTAGTAATGTTGGATCACCTGCATTTGCAAACCCACATCGATGCAACAGGCGTACAAGGAAAAGTATTAATCGGCTTCAACGATGAAGGAAAGTTTGAATCGCTCAACATTCTAAATTCGGTTGAAGCAGGTCGTTTCGCCATTCTTTCACAAGCGCGAACAGCATTGGTATTGCCATTTGGCTGGGAGAACGAAAAAATTGAGTATTGGGATTTTGAATAAGAAAATTGCGTGTAGGGACGGATCGCCCGCAATGCGATTCGCGTGTGTAGGGACAGGTCGCGACCTGTCCGTACTTCACGCAATCTGTCCCTACCCGCGATTATATACTATCAACATTAAAAAACAAGAATCCTTTATGGAACCACATTCACTTGAACATTCAATGGTCTGAAACGAGTTCTAATTACACCACCTTCTGAAGTCCCTTGAATTGTCGTTGATTCGTTCACACGGTCTACGTACAAAGTTGAACTTCCTTCCGCTAAATTGGTCATTTGATTCACTCCCATAACAATGTTGTTTGCACCAGCGCCAGATGCGAAGAAAATAGCATCTTGACCCCATGTCCAACTACCAACAAATAAATTCACACGTTCCGTTGCTGTTAATGGATTACCAATCCAAGCATAGGTATTGGCTACCGATTTGTCGATTGTTGTAAATCCTGCTGGATGCGCCATGGTATCCATCGCTGGTGGAGTGTTTGTATAAACTGTGTTTTGGGTATTTGTATAGGCAAATGTTCCAGTTGTGATTTTCCCCGCAAATTCCTTCGCATGTCCACTGTAAACAGCACTATATGGTAAAACTTCTCCGTTAAATGTAACGCCAGCTGGTGTTGTTGCTTCCAACAAAGTTCCAGTTGGCCCTCCAAAACGCAAACGCGCAATTGCTACTGTTTTATCACTGTTGGCATTGTAGAATAATTCGTACTCTGTGTAGATTTTATCTTGGTTCACATCTGCAGAATTCTCTTTGTCACACGAAGTTAACATGATTAAGAATGAAAAAACACTCATTAATCCAATCATCATTTTATTCATAGTAGTAGTTTAATTTTGAGTAAAAGTAAACCATTCAACTAGAATGACCAAAAAAATTCGACGTTGTGATAGCATTGGTTGGTGAGACCGGTCACGTGTAGTACGGACAGGCGCGTGTAGTACGGACAGGTCGCGACCTGTCCCTACAAGCGACCAATCCCAACGCGAAAAAGCCCGTTACTTTTTTTCTTCGTAACATTATACCCTAAACGCGCGCTATGAAAATGAACATCTTTTACTTTTTTGCCTTCATTCTCCTTTCCACACTTTTTTCCTGTTCGGGAGGTCCAGCCAACGATCCTCGCAGCATTTATACGTATCAAACGATGCAGGGAGAGATGTTTAATACTTGCTATAGAATGTATGAAGGTCTTAGTGAAATCAAAGAAATAGCAGAAGATAAATCAGAACCCTTCACTCAAAAAAGGGCTAAATATACATTAGAAAAAATGTATAAAATGGAGCAAAATGCTGGTGAAATAATTAAGTTAATTGAAGATACAAAACGCATGTTATTCCTTCAAATGAACGAAAACATGGAAATTGATGTTCCCAATTGCATTCGGTCATCAAAGTATGACGTAAACTATCCAATTTCACCAATCGTTTATCAATTGTCAAAAGTGAAAAACAATGAGACAACGAATCTACTTTCTCCTGATGGAGCATTTGCGAAAAAAATCCAATCAAACATTAAACATCTGCGAAAAGAATTAACTGAATTAGCTGCAATTCGAGACTTGAGGGATTCTCAAGACAAATCATTTTTCTTTAAAGACCCAGATATCAACTCATATTCTTCATTACTTAATCTAAGAGAGAAAATTGAAAAATCAGGAGCAACGAAACATACAGCTCCTGATGATTTGGAGCTGATTCTTCGCATCTATGAGCGTTTAAGTTACAAACAAGATTTTTGGGACGCCTGTTTAAAGGAAAACCTTTCGTGGATCGAAGCATTTGGTTTTCTAATCTCCTTAGAAGCTGATATTATTAACGCAACAAATGACGCGATGGCATGTCTTAGATATCGCCACGGTTCATGTGGCTGCATTGATATTGCCAATTTTGTACCTCTTGTGACCGGTGAGGAACGCTTACTTCAAGGACAAAATCCAAGGTTTGAAGTTTTAATGGCTGGAATCATGAGTCATAAAACACCCATCTTTGAAGTGAATGGCGCAAAAATTATTCATATCCGCGATGGAGTAGCAACTATAACTGCCGAAATGGGCAAAGACCAAGAAAAGACCATTACTGGTACACTCACCATTTTTAATAAATCAGGAATCCCTAAAACCTATCCTTGGAAAAAAACATTCTACCGCGAACCGAACTGATGGCATTGCGTGCAGTACGGACAGGTCGCGACCTGTCCCTACCCGCAACCAACGTCCAATCGCATCAAAAAATCATTCTGAATATCTTTTCCTAAAATAAATGGATGTTCGCCAAACTTTTGGAATCCATTGCGCTCATAAAAACGAATCGCACCAGGATTGTGTTCCCAAACGCCTAACCATAAATAGTGGGCATTTTGTTCTTGTGCTAGCTGCTTAGCATGATCCAACAAGCTTTGTCCGATTGCATGCCCTTGAGCAGAAGCAAGTACATAAATGCGTTCGAGTTCCACAGATGGATTTGGGATTCCTTCTTCACTTGTTTCTCCCAGGTTCAATTTCATGTAGGCAGCAGTTTCTCCGTTTTCTTCAGCGAAATAAAAGTGCAGTAAGGGATTCGACAATTCTTCGGTCAACAGTTCAATCGAGAACGTGCTCGACAAATACAGTTCCATACCCTCGCTTGTATTTACCGCGCCAAAGGCATCCACAAAGGTTTTCACACTGATGCGTTGCAGTTCTGCCACATCTTGAACAGTTAGTTTCCGAATCGTCATGTTACAAAGGTAATTATCCTAGAGTATAGAACATGCCTGCCTGTCGTAGCCTCCAGCGCAGACAGGGAGCATAGAGAATAGAATGCTCAGTGACCTCAAAGATCTCAATACATCAAACCGTGAATGGGCGCTGCGGCGGAAATTATTCAACTGCATCTTAATGTAAAAGCCAAGAAACTATAGTACTTCCCTAAAACTAATCAATGTTCTATGCTTCCGCCGAGGCGGACTCCAATTTTAGTATCTTAGTCCTCATGAAAACAATCGAAGTAGTAGCAGCCATCATCATCCACGAGGGAAAGATCTTGTGCGTGCAGCGCGGACCAGCGAAATACGACTACATTTCTGGTAAATGGGAATTTCCAGGAGGAAAAG
>JBDKHH010000323.1:0-12357 GCA_039797785.1 Bacteroidota bacterium
TTTTGGAAACCTGATCGAAATCTATTTGTTTGAAGATTTTACAGAAGAATACTATTCGGACATAACACTCGTTCAAATGAATACAGGTGAATACTATTTGTCCTTAGATCCTTATGGAAATGCAAACGAACCAAACGAAAAAGACAATTTTATCATTAAAGCAAAAACACTAGAAATAACTTCTCATTTACCAAGTTAATAGTTAACTTGAGGTTTACTTTTGTAGTATAGTGAACGAATAAAAACGACTTGTTTAAGGCAGTCAATTTAAAACATCAACCATGAAAAACATCATCTTCACACTGCTGTGTTTGCTTGCTTTTACAAGTGCCGCATTCTCCCAATCCGATAATTTAATCATTATCATCAATCAAAACACGAATGGTGAAACGCCTTGTTATACGGTAAGCGTTTACGACGAAAACGACACGGTATATACAGAAACGATATCGAATGACATTGAACTATCGGTCGACAACTTGCCCATTGGTCAGTATTCTGTAAACCTTACCAATTGCGGAGCGCCGTCTGACGAGGCCATCGAATCTGTAACGAAAATCATTGAAATAAAAGAGTGCCAAATTGCCTATGTCACTTTTGATCTGTATGAATACGTTGATTACACGCAATTGAATTCTTCGTGCACACCAGAACCAATCAAATCCCGAACAGAATTGCAATTTAACGCATCCTACTTTGATTCTCGCTGGAATCCAGATGGAAACAATCCGAAATACACGGCTGGACTTGGATATTCTGCATATTATTGGTCCGCATTCTCAAAGCATTTTGGCGCGTTAATCGGCGGCGGCGTTGGTTATCTTTTTGCACCCTTGCGTATTGACTCACTTTCAACTTCCACCTACAACAAACCGATAAAAACGAACTATTACAGCTATTTGAATGGACAATTTGACGTTAAATTTCGTTTTACAACGACGAATCAACAGCTGGAAACAATTAATCCGAAATCCATTTTTGTGGATCTTGGATTTACTTACAATCTCCCACTCTATTTTAAACAAATTACCCGTTTTGATGCACAAGAAAAAATGGTCAATAGTTTCATTCATCAGTACTCAGACATGAGCATTTATGCAAATATTGGCGTTTCAAACGGACAAATATTCTTTGCTTATCGACCATTTGACTTTATCAAAGGTAATTTACAGGAACTACCGAAATTCAACCTTGGAATCAAAATCATTGCGAATTATGCGAATTAAAACCCTTAGAATATTCATATCTTCGAACAATTAGAAAAACATTCCCCATGGTAAAACTTGGCTACACCATTCTGTACGTTTCGGACGTAACAAAAGCAATCGAATTTTATGAAGCAGCTTTTGGCTTTCAGAGAAAATTCGTCACACCAGAAAACGATTACGGTGAATTGCTAACGGGTGAAACAACGCTTTCGTTTGCCTCAGTTGCATTGGCCCATTCGAACCTCACAAATGGCTTTCAAGAAAGTAAATCCGGCAATCCGGCCTTTGGATTTGAAATTGGCTTGGTAACGGAACATGTGCAAGAAACCCTCGACAAAGCAGTTCAATGTGGAGCGCAACTCGTTGAACCCGCAAAACAAAAACCGTGGGGACAAACCGTCGCTTACCTTCGTGATTTGGATGGTTTCTTGATTGAAGTGTGCACACCGATGGGGTGATGAAAAGATTCCTTTAAAAGAGAAAAAGATGAGATCAATCCTTCTTGTAATTCAACTTTTCCCTTGTTTTGGAATGTTTGCACAAATTGACAGTTCGTATGTAAAACAATTCACAAACAAAGAATCGTTTCCAAATGTGATTGGAATCGAATATAAAATAAAAAAAGTTTTTGGTCAAACTATTTCTGAAGGTTGGATAATAACTGAGAAAGCTGGCCCAAATGCAACAATATTAGCAGTTGAAGGAACAGATGAAAATCAAATATTAGAGCATAAATTTGGTATTTGGAATTATTTCTATTTAGGTAAGAAAATAAAGCAGATTGACACAATTGTTTATAGTAATAACCAACGAATCGGTTCTCAAAATTATTTTCATAGAAATGGAAAATTAGACTATCGGTGGGAAATGATTTCAAAAAGTCAAATAGATGAATTAAGATTAATAGGGAAAAATCAAGATTTGGACAATAAGCTTTTCGAACCCATGATTTACTATAAATATAATTCAATGGGTAAACTAATCCGAAAACAAATTTGGGACGGCAAAACGCTTATTTTTGAAGTATCGTTTTAAAGAAAAAGCTAACTAACTATAAATTAGAACAAAAGTGATATTGAATTCAACAATTAAATTTAGCCTGCTTTTCTTTTTCATATTGTTGAATTCAATCGGTTTTACCCAAATCGCTCAATCAATTCCCTTTATTTGGAGCAATGATACCTTGAACGGAGTTTATTTTGAAAAAACAGCAATGTATCTTCCAGTGCGTTTTACAAACGATACAACGAATTATTATTTTCAATTGGACACTGGTTCAGAGGAATCCTATTTCTATTCTGGCAATTGGATGAATCAAGAAACATTGAGACTACTAAACAAGGAAGATTCCATCCAAACAAGTATCGGTAATCTTCATCTTGCTAAACTTGAATCACAAAAAATGGTCGCCGAAAATGGGCGAATGTATTGTGGTACCTTGGGATCAGACTTCTTAGCAAATAAACTTGTCGAAATCGACTTCTTAAACCAAGAAATTCATTTTCTAAAAAGCTATTCGAGCAGCGAGTATATGCTTGATTCACTGAAACTATCCTTCGGACGTCCATTGATAACAATTCATACAACAAGTAAAAGTTATGATTTCTTGTTTGACACTGGTTCAAGCCTTTTCGAGCTCTGGACTTCGCAGAAATTATGGAAAAAGTTAAAAGAACCAACGAGTGAAATACACCAATTCTCAATTAGCTCTTGGGGTACAGAAAACACTGCCTATCGTGCAACAGCACGCTCTGGAATAGCATGTATGAGTTTCAAAACGCTTGAAATACAAACAATCTGGTACAATTCAAACAAACAATTCGCTAAAGATTTTAAATCAATTGACATTGCAGGAATGATCGGTAACAAACCCTTTTTAAATCAGGTTGTTCTAATTGATTTCAACAACATGAAAATCGGTTTGAAAAAATAACTGGATTAATAATCATGAATCACTCGCTACGGTGAACACGAATCATAAATTATGAATCACGACCGCCGCAGAGTTTATCCCGATTCATCGGGACAGAAGCGAAGCTAATCATACATAACTCCACTCTGCGAACGTGACCCCAATTAAAAGGTACGCTTCTTGTAAAGGAAGGCGAAATTTGTCTGTATGAAGTTTTATTTTTTACTCGTGTTTTTACCCTTTGCGTCGTGTCAATCTCAAACCACAATCCAAGCGCCGATAAGCAACAATAACAGTATTAAAAATGATACAATCGAAGCATTTTACAATTCAAATAAAGGAAATGACCTTCCGAGTAAATCCGTTGGAACGGTTTCAAATGGAAGTTTAATTAATGGCAAACTTCTCCCTTTTTCTGGAACAAACTTTCGCTATTTTGATACTACGAGTTACTTAAATAAACGTGCTTTTGTAAACGATAAATTACTCAAAACCGTCATCAGCTGTTACAACGAATGTGAGCATGTCTTTCCAGGACATTCGTTCTGTCTTATGGAATGTTCCAATGAAAAAGGTGGGAAAATTGCACCACATCATACACACCAAAATGGGTTAAGTATCGATTTTATGACGCCTCTTCTAAAAGAAGAAAAACCTTATTACTCACTTGATTCACTTGGAGCAGAACACTATTTATTGGAATTTGATGCGTCAGGATTCAATTCAGAGGACAAATCCATTCAAATTGATTTTGAAACTGTCGCACATCATTTGTGGATCCTCGAACAAGAAGCACGTAAAAATGGACTCAAAATCAGTAAAGTTATTTGGAAAATCGAACTCAAAGATGAGCTTTTCGCAACGGAATATGGCAAAAAACTCAAAGCCCAGAACATCTACTTCGCTCAAAACTTAACACCTATCATCAATTCCTTACACGATGACCATTACCACGTTGATTTTGAAAGTGTAGAAAACTAATTAAAAATTCTCAATTGTCCCTGTCTGCCGAACTGTAGGAATTCTCTATAATCATCTCATCGTTCATCTCTTCCGCCACGGCGGATTCATCTCTCATCGTTCATCTCTCATCTCTCATCTCTCATAACTTCTCAATTCTTATTCTCAATCTGAAATTTCTTCCGTACATTCGCTTTTGTAAACCACACACTATGAAACGTTTATTACTTCTATTTAGCTCTCTATTAATTACTTGTTTGGCCTTTTCACAGCAGTGGATCGATCAAAACTACTCGTATGATAGTATCATGAATCTTTCTTATGGTTCTTCCGTCAATTTTGTGGGAGAAACAGAAACGCATTTAATGGATATTTACTTGCCGAATTGCGATGATCCAACGCATACAGCGCGTCGTCCATTGATCGTGTTTATTCACGGTGGAGCTTTTGTGGCTGGGGATAAGAACGAAGCCAATCTTCAAACGATGTGTAAAGAATTTGCAAAACGTGGCTATGTCACTGCGACAATTGATTATCGATTGGGCTTTATTTCCGATGATGCGGCACATACGTGTAACTTCCCAAATTACAGTTGTGTTTTTGCGACCGATTCTGTTGAGTGGTACCGTTCATGTTACAGAAGTATTCAAGATGGAAAAGGTGCTTTGCGCTTTTTGGTCAATCGTCACGACCAATTTAGAATTGATACCACAAACATTTTCCTTGCGGGCGAAAGTGCAGGATCATTCGTGGCGCTTGGAGTAGGTTTAATGGATGTAACCAGCGAAAAATTCCCACAAGCATATGCCCAAGCTTCCGTTCCAGCGCCGAATGCAACTGCTGCATCATGCGTTTACAATACAGGAATTACATTTCCAGGAACAATTACTCGACCTGACCTAGGAGATATTCATGGAACAATTGAACCGAGTACTGTAAATTATACCATCAAAGGAATTGGAAACTTTTACGGTGGAATGATGTCGAATCTACTTGCAAATCACGATGTATCAAAGCCAAAACCTGCGATATATTCGTTTCATCAACCGTGCGACATGGTTGTTCCCATCGATTCTGGTAAAGTAATGGCAGGATTAACCTGGTGTTTGACCAATGGTTACGGATGTTATGGCATTTCAAATACGCCTAAAATTTATGGGAGTCGAGCATTTTCAAATTTAAACACGACGAATAATCACGGTTACACAATTGAAAATCACTTCACAGCAACTGATTTTCCATATAATTTCTTGTTTGGTGCTGGAAGTTGCGCTGATCAAGTGAATAATCCGTGTCATGCGTATGACAGTTTCTCGAATCGCCTAAACGAATTGGCAGCGTTCTTTGCTCCTTTGGTAAGTACAAACCCTATTTGTGATTACACCTTGGGAATTAACCAAGAACAACTAGAAAGAGATGTGAAAATCTATCCAAATCCAGCGCGAAATGAGGTTAACATTGAACAAAACACTTTGGAGACTGCAACGTTCACTTTGTATACTATGCAAGGAAAAGAAGTAGTAAGTGGAACGCTTTCAAAGGGAACAACTGCTATTTCACTTGATGCATCGATTGAAAGTGGAATGTATTTTCTACGCATTGGAAACACAGAATTTCAAACAAACCGTGTGTTGAGCATTCAAAATTAAACGACAAAAAAAAAGTCAATACTCAGCCTAGTGCTCAACTATTGACTTTTTCAAATTCAATAGTTTCGATTATGCCTGTGGCACTTCTTTCTTTGTAAGTCCTTTCCACAATAAGTAAACACCTGCCAACACAAGCGGAATACTCAACAATTGTCCTGTGTTTAAGAACAAATATTCATCGCGTGCCGTTTGACCCATTTTCACAAATTCAACCATGAAACGTGCGCCGAAAATAAGAATCAAGAACGTTCCAAAAACAACACCTGGTTTTTTCCATAAATCGCGTTTCCAGAACAAGAACATCAAGATCACGAAGGAAATAAAGTAACAAATTGCTTCGTACAATTGTGCTGGGTGACGCGGAGTTGAATCATATCCACACAAAGCATCATTATAGAATTGCGAGAAGCTAAATGCCCACGATACATTTGTTGGATCACCCACAATTTCGTGATTGACTAAATTTCCTAAACGTATAAACGTTCCAGCAATCGCAATCGGAGCAGCAATACGGTCCAAAATCCACAAATACGGTTTTTTGATCACTTTTTTCGAGAAATACCAAAGCGCAAATAAAATAACGACTGCTCCACCATGACTTGCTAATCCGCCTTCCCAAACATAAAAAATGCTCAATGGATGTTCGAAATAACCTTCTTGCTTCACACCACAATTATCTACAAAATCCCAGTAAGGACCATAAAAGAACACATGGCCCAAGCGCGCACCAATAACAGTTGCAGGAACCATGAACATCACCAATTTGTCCAACAAAGCATCTTCAATGCCTTCTTTTCGGAACATTTTGCGAATAACAAAATACCCCAAAACCATTCCAGTTACGAATAGTAAACCGTACAAATTTGGTGTTTTGTACCCTTCAATAATTTCAGAACTTACGTCCCAGTTGATAACTCCAATCACGCTAAATGCTCTTTATTTGATTCGACTAAAGATAATGGTTTTTCTTTATTTACTTGAAATTGTAATTTTTCAGAACGACCTTTTTTAAAGATTTTATTGCTCACTTCTTTCCCTTTGCGCAAGGCTTTTTGTTCTTCAGCCGATAAATGAATCACCGACTGGCAATCTGTTGAACAACAATTTTCAAACTTCGCTTTACAGGCTTCACATTGAATGAACAACAAATGACAAGCATCGTTCGCACAATTCGCATGTGTATCAGCCGGTGAACCACATTGGTGACAAACCGCGATAATATCTTCTGAAATGCGTTCACCTCGACGTTCATCGAAGACAAAATTCTTTCCTATAAACTTATTTTCGATACCTTTTTGCTTACAATCGTTGGCGTATTTGATAATTCCACCTTCCAATTGGTGTACATTTTTGAATCCACGGTGACGGAACCAAGCAGAGGCTTTTTCACAACGAATTCCACCAGTACAATACATCACCACGTTTTTTTCCTCGTTTCCTTTCAAGTATTCATCTTCGATAAACGGTAACGATTCTCTGAAGGTATCTACATCTGGTAAAATCGCACCTTTGAAATGGCCAACTTCCGATTCGTAGTGATTACGAAAATCAATTAAAATCGTGTTTGGATCATCTGTCAACTGATTGAATTCTTCAGCATTCAAGTGAATTCCTTTGTTTGTGACGTCAAATGTTTCATCGTTCAATCCATCCGCCAGAATTTTGTCACGCACTTTGATTTTCAATTTCAAGAAGGGAAATTCGGCTTCAGAATCATCCACGGCAATGTTCAAGCGAACACCATTTAAGAATTCAATTTGATACAGTTCTTCTCTGAATTGATCCAAGTGATGAAGCGGAACCGCAATTTGTGCGTTAATTCCTTCTTTGGCAACGTAGGTTCTTCCTACGACATCGATGTTTGACCATTGTTGAAACAAATGATCTCTGAATAAACGAGGATTGGCAATGTGCGCATAGGTATAGAATGAAATCGTCACAAACTTGTAACCACTTTCACGCCATTTCGCTTCCAATTCCTCCTTATTTAATGTATTCCACAGTTGCATGCTATGTTGTTTTAAATAAAAAGTTCTGCAAAAATAGGGAAAAGGATTGACATGAAATTTGTGATTTATCATTTGTGATTCATAATTCCTGTCTAATTGAAAAAATGGAATCTACAAATCCTAAATTACGCATCATGAATCACAAATTCCGAATCACGACCGCCGTGGGTAGAAGAGAAACTAATCACAAATTACCATGTGTGCGCTGGAGGCTACGACAGGCAGGGAATTATAATTTATAAATTACGAATCCTGAATCACAAATTATGAATCCTGAATCACAAATTATGAATTATTACAGTATATTCGTATCAATGAAATTAATACATCTATCCTTTTTAATTCTATTGTCGTTTCTTTTCACGGCTTGTCCTGAGATTCGCCAAGAGAATGCACAAGAAAAGTTGTTTAAAAACAACATGGATTTACCTGATTTAAAGCGGGTAAACTATCATGGAATCAGTTTTAAACTTTCAAAATTATTTGAGGATAGTTATGATAAGGATTTTGTGATCAAGGATGATGCAATGACGCGAATTATCTATGATTTAGATTTAAATTTCAGTGCCGAGAAATTCTCGAAATCCGATGCTGAAATGATTAAGTTTCAATTATCTGAATATTTAGACAATGTTGATGCTGTTCACGATCATTACGTTTACAAACGTCAAAGTACCTTAGAAAGTTATTTTACATCGGTAAAGAAAAAAGGCCCACGTGAAAGCGGTTATCCATCTGTAATTCAAACCATCGAAGGTTCAAGTTATTTAGATGGTGACACTGTTACCTATTTCATGGGAACGGTGGATGTGAATGACAATTATTACGTCTTCCAACTGATTGGAAAAAAACAGCACATGGGTTATCTCTATGATGACTTTTTGGCCATTCTCAAATCTGTCAAACGATGATTTCGGAAAATGAATTTTTGCAACAATTAAAGAAAGCATTAATTCATCACTTACCAGGCGAAAAAGCGCATGCTAAAATGGCGCCAGTTTCTCGCCCATTGAGTTCGTTAGCATTAAAAGACGCAACAGAAATTCGTGAATCTGCAGTAGCCGTTGTTTTGTACGAAGAAGACAATTTAATCAAGTGTATTTTAACGCAGCGACCTGAATACGATGGTAAGCATGGTGGACAAGTGAGTTTTCCTGGTGGAAAGAAAGAACCTGAAGATTTAGATTTAGAATATACGGCAAGAAGAGAATGTTTTGAAGAAGTTGGAATTCCGATTCACGAAGGAGAGCTTGTCGGTAAATTAACCGAAGTATTTATTCCAGTCAGTAGTTTTCTTGTTCAGCCTTTTGTGTATTTCCATTCGAGTAAACCACGGTTAGAACGCAATTTGCGCGAGGTTGAAGAAATATTACATTTTTCTTTATTCGATTTATTGGAAGAACACCGCGTATTAACAATGGATTTGCTCCAACCCAATGGAACAAAATACACCGATGTCCCCTACTTCAATCTCGTTGAGAAAAAAGTATGGGGAGCAACAGCCTTAATATTGAATGAATTAAAAGAAGTTCTTAAACTCCTTGTTTAGAATCTGAAACGTGCAAAACCAAAGGCAGCAGAAATACTATTTGATTTTTTAGAGAAGAATGATAATGCATCATACGATGAAATTCCAACTTCATACGCACCATCTTTCAAGATAAAGTTGATACCAACTGGAATGTTGTGTTTGTAAATTCCACCACCAAAATATCCAGCGCTCAAAGCGATAAATTTAACAGGTCTTAATTCACCTCCGAAAGAGAATACAGGGTTTGCTAAACTTCCTGGGTTTTCACGATTAAATGGCGCCACAATATCAAATCCACATTTTAAGATTTTACCAAAGTCCATGCTTGCACCAATTCTAAAATCAGCTGCATTTTTCAAAACGTAATCTTCTTGTCCTTCCAATTTCAAAATTCCACCTTCACGTAAAAGTTGATTCACCGACTGTGTAACGTTGTAATCGCTCAATCCATTGATTGAAACATTTGTCAGTAAAGTATCATTCACCGTATAAACATTTCGTTTGAATGTTACTTGTCCAATGTTATTAACTGCAGCTGCCAATTTCAAACGATTCAAAATAATCACACTTGCTGAGAAATCTAAACCGTATCCTGAACCAACAACTTTTGGCAAGCCTTTTCCTTGATCGATAAACGTTGATGGATTCGATGATGAAACAGATCCGTAATCAATTGTAAAACTTGGCGACATAGATGAATACATCATTAATTTGTTTCCATCTGATTGCATATTGAACATCGCTACTGATTGAATGTAACGTCCACCAATACCACCGTAAATCGCAAAAACTGAATCTTTTCCTAAAATTTTACGACCGTAACCAACACTATAGTAACGATTCCAAATAGCACGTACTTCAGAACCATTTGTAATTTGCGATAAATTGAGTGGTGTAGAAATCGTTCCTAAAATAACGTTGTTCATTGTATCTTGAGAAAGATTTGGAGAGTTGGCAATTACCGAAGTATCAGCACCAAACACAACAGTCAATGAATCAAAATAGTTTGAGAATTTTCCTCTAAAGATGATATCCGTTGTTTGTTGGTTCAATTTTGAATACCATTGGTAGTTTTCACGAATATTAAAGGCAATTCCACCAAATTTCTTTCCTTGATACGCAAAACCGAACCAGTTGTAATTTAAAAACATGGAAATTCCAGCTTCAGCGTAATCAGCGATTGCATCTTGTTGCTGCGCCCAGTTCAAAGAATCCGTTGAGTTTTTAAAAACTTGACCTTTTACAGCTTTATAGAATTTTTTCAATTTATCTGAAGAAAGCGAATCAGAATACATTCCAAATCCGAATTCTGTCATACCCATTGTAAAGTGCTTATCCTTGTAACCAGTTCCCCATCCCAATGCAGATGAATTGATTCCTAAACTATGATAATCAGTTACGAATGTTGTTGCAACTCCCTTTCCAACAGCTGGATAGGCTATACTTTGTGTTTGTGCTTGAGAGAACAGTGCAGAAAAAACTACTGCGATTGTAAGAAGTAAACTTTTATTCATAGTAAAGCGGTTTAACGTTTTCGAGAGTGAAAATATAAAAAATATTGAGACGAACCCCTTAAAACTCAAAAAGAGGAACAAATTCGTATGAAACTTGTTCCTCTTTTTTCCTAAACCATGCTAAAACTATAAAACCCAAAAACTACAACTATGAAATTGTGTTTTGAACAGTACAAAAGTAAGGCATTAATTTGAATGCACAACACTTTTGAAATAAAAAAAATGTTAAAATTTTTAGAATTATCCTAAGGCCACATCTAGGACCATCATTACAAGGAATCCACCGATAAAACCAAGCACGGCAAGATCGGTATATTTATCGCGTTGTGTTTCTGGAATCACCTCTTCCACTACCACAAAAATCATTGCTCCTGCCGCAAACGCCAAGGCAAATGGAAGAATTGGTTGCATGTAAATTACTGCGACTGCTCCAATAACTCCGGCGATTGGTTCAACAATAGCAGACAATTGTCCGTACCAGAAACTTTTCATGCGACTGGCTCCTGCTCTTCTCAATGGCATTGCAACAGCGAATCCTTCAGGGAAATTTTGAATACCAATTCCAATTGTTAGTGCAATCGCTCCTGTTATCGTTGCTCCATCCATTCCAGTTGCAGCAGCACCAAACAAAACACCAACTGCCAATCCTTCTGGAATATTGTGAAGCGTAATCGCCAAAACCAATAACACTGTTTTATGCAATTGTGTTTTAACACCCTCTTTTTCCTCTTCCTTGAAGTTGATGTGTAAGTGTGGAAGTTTTTTATCCAAGACAAACAAGAACAAGGCGCCCATTAAAAATCCAACAGCTGCTGGCATCCACGGCATTGACGGATACATTTTCTCCGACATTTCGATTGATGGATTGAGCAAAGACCAAAAACTTGCCGCAACCATTACACCACCTGTAAATCCAAGCATGGCATCTAACCAAGCACGGTGCATTGTTTTAAAAAAGAAAACCAAGGCTGCACCCGCTGCAGTGACAAGCCATGTGAACGTTGTCGCAATCAAGGCAGCAACTACAGGATCTATTCCGCTAAAAAACTTAACTAAGGTTTCCATCTTCGATTTTCGTTGGTCAAATATACGAACTTCACGTGAAAGCTATGACATTCAACTTCAAATCGGACTTTTACAATTAAATGTGTATCTTTGCACCCAAATTTTAGAAATACACAAGAAAAATGGCAACTAATAGAACATTTACAATGTTGAAACCAGATGCGTTAGAAAACGGACACACTGGTAAAATCATCGACATGATCATCCAAGCTGGATTCTCAATTAAAGCAATGAAATTGACGCAATTAACAACTGAGCAAGCAGAAAAATTCTACGAAGTTCACGCTGAAAGACCATTCTATGGTGAATTAGTTGAATACATGACTTCTGGACCTATCGTTGCAGCTATTCTTGAAAAAGAAAATGCAGTTGCTGATTTCCGTACATTAATTGGTGCTACTGATCCTGCTGAAGCAGCTGAAGGTACAATCCGTAAATATTACGCTGAGTCAAAAGGACGTAACGCAGTTCACGGTTCTGATTCTGACGAAAATGCTGAAATCGAAGGT
>JBDKHH010000324.1:0-3261 GCA_039797785.1 Bacteroidota bacterium
AATCGAAAAAAAGTAATATTTTTGATAAACAAGATAACCTCTTAAATCGTTCTTTTAGGCAAATGAAAATGACTGGTCAGTATACTCCGTTTTAGGGTGGTCAGTATGGCCGTTTTCTCCACTCTTGACGAAACAAGCATTGTTCATTATGATCAATCTGAACCACAACTTGCTCGACCTGGTATATTGCTAACAGTTTTTCCTGATTGCCATAATGACTCAACTAATATCATAATAGCTTGCTTAAAATCAGATAAGAATGGAGTAATGTATTTGAACAAATTTGACAAAATGGGTTATGAATCAATGTGCTTAGCTGTTTCTTCATTAATGTTAACAACCAATAGAAACAACACTTTTTTCCATCCAATTTATTGGAAGGCAATTCAAAACCATCAAAAATTAGAGAATTTCAATAATGAATTAAGTAAAAATCGAGGATTTGATTTGCTAGCAAAAAATATAAAACTATCCGAGTTTAATTTATTTGATGAAAAATTGACAAGCAAAAAATTAAATATATTATCATGAGAAGTTTCTTAGTATTTATTTCATTTCTAATTAATACCTTTATTGGGTATTCTTGCAGCTGTTACGGTCCAGAAACAGTGGAAGTAGATTTTGAGAAATCTGATTATGTATTTGAGGGAACAATAACAGCACATGAAATTGTTTGGGTTATGGATACATTATACCCTATTACTGTAACAAATGGTTTGGTAAAAGGAGATATTCACAAACGTGATTCAGTACTGACAAATCGATACACTTTAGAAATTCAAAAAACATACAAAGGTAAAATTCATAGAAAAATAGTGTTTATTTATTCCGATTTTCCCAGTTTAGAATGTGGTTTTCCTTTTATAAAAGGTCAAAAATATATTGTTTTGGCCTCAAAGAATATTTATGTTGAGTGGGGAGCATCAAAAGAAATCGAAAAAAGGCTCAAGGTAGGAACTTCAGATTGTGGGTTTACTTCATTATACACTGCAGAAAAAAGTAATATTATTAAACAATTGAGTAGAAAAAAGAAAAGATTAAAATAACTGAATTTCTATAACCGCGTATCAAGCGCCAACCCTCAATTCCAACTTCGAAAGAATGATCCCGATTGTTTTCGGGATTGATAGAAAATAATTTTAACTTCGGCTTTGCTTCGCTGAAGAAAGAGAGACGATTTATTTAAAGAGCAGGGGCGAGCGCCATGCAGCGAAAAGTTATAGCCAATTGAAACTAAAAACTCAAAAACAACAACAATTTGACAACTAAATTATATTTCTTATTAATCATATTGTTTGCGACATCATGTGTTAGCGAAAAAGAATTATTGAATTACATAGAACCTCAGAATATTAAAAATAACGTTGAGATAAATAACAATTATTCAAATGTCAATTTAAACAATAATTCATATCAAAATTTAAATGAAATATTTGAATACCAGAATAAATTCAGTGTTTTTAGTAAATACAATAAAAATAAACTTGGAGACAGTGTTATTGTAAATATTGTTTATAATGGACGAGATAGTTTAAATGTTTCTTACCTTGACTCTAATGAAATAATCAATTTTCAATTAAAAGTGATAAACAAAGGTAAATATTTAACTTTTAAAAGAAAGTTTAAGTTAATACCAATTCCTTTTTTGTTTTGTTACTACTGGAATGAAAAAACAATTATATATATTGACAATGATGACAACTTGAATTTCTTGAGTGGACAAAATCAATTTATTTGGATATTTATTGCTGGAGGAGACAGAAAAATTTATGAAAACAAATTTGAAATACAGAAATAATAATACTTGCTATAACAGCACCTATGCGACCACGGGCGAAAGCACTAGACCTGTTAGCCCGCGGACGCATAGCCTCAAATCGTTCAAAATAATAAGTAAACAATCCCAAAATAAATGGACTCTCTTATTTTTATTCTTTTTGGAGGAATCTTTTTCTTTTATCTATTTTATTTTGCTTTTCGGAATAAAATCAATGTGAATGATCAGATTTTTAAGTATTCAAAACAACTACATTATTCGACTGTTGGACTGTTACTATTCAATTTAATTCTAAACTATTATGGCTATCATTTTAGAGGTGTGTGGACCATGAAAATTGTTATGTGGATTTTTCTCATAACCAGTTTTGTAATTCAATTTAAACGATCATCCTTAAAATCAAAAATTGAAAAAATATATTTTAAAATATTACTGTTTTCTCCTATTGCACTAGTCCTATCATGGATAGTTCCGATGTTCGGGGCTTTCGTATGTTATTCATTTATGTTATTGTTTAATACCTATGGAGACAAAATAATCTATGACGACAGTCACTATAAATTATCTTATGAAGAAGGATTTTTAATGTACGATTATGAATTTGAAGTATATAAGCAAACTTTTATTTTCGAACATAAAATACAATCCGTTCTCCTTAACAAAATGAATTTTGATAAAATCATAAAAGTTAAAGAAGAAAATACTTTTCTACATATTCAATATGTTGAATATGGATCAGATGAATTAAAAGACACTCTTATAAGTCTAAAAAAGTAAAAACATTCCCATTACCTCATCATCTTCAACACTTCATTCGCATCGGCTGTTGGCAACAAACAGGTTCCATCGTAGCACACGAAATGCATTGTTTCTGCACCACTTTGTTTGTCTTGCGTGACAGGTAAGGTTGCATTTGATCCTCCTGCGAACAAAGCAAAAGGTAAATAGCGTTGTTGCAATTTTAATGCGGCTTGTTTGGCTTCAGTTCCCGTAACAACCACTTGATAGTAATCGTTTACGATCTTCAACAACAAGCTTGCCCAATTGGAATAACCAGAACCATATTGCTCCATGCCATCGTAGATATTTGCCAATTGTTGTTCGGCCATTGCAGTAAATTCCTTGTTGTAGTAATAATGTCCCAAACGAAACAGGTTCATCGCCATCATGGAATTACTCGCTGGAATCACATTGTCATTGATTTCCATTTTGCGTGCAATCAATTTGGTTGAATCGGCTGTGAAATAAAACATTTTACTGTTACTGTCCTGAAACAAATCCAAGGCAACTTGGTTGAACGACAAAGCATATTCCATCCATTCTTCGTCTAAAGTCACTTGATACAATTGAATGAAGGCATCAATGACGTGTGCATAATCTTCCAAGAAAGCATCAATGTTCGAAACGCCTTTCTTGTAATTGCGTACCAATTTTCCATCTTCGGTGCGCTGATGCTTCAAAATCCAACGCGCATTTTTGATCGC
>JBDKHH010000325.1:0-14168 GCA_039797785.1 Bacteroidota bacterium
AAAGAAGGCACACAGGCATCAATAATCTAACCCCAGAAAATTATTATCATCAAATGAAAACAGTGTGCTAAAACACATTATATTTGAAAAACCGCTGTCTTAAATAGTGGGGGAATTATACAATGATCCAACGATTGCATTGAACGCAGCACCGATGATTACAGCTACTGCCAAATCAACGACGTTTCCACGCATGATAAACGTTTTGAATTCTTTTAACATAATTGCTTTATTTTAGGTATTCCAAAGATAAGAAATTTTACAATTGGAAAAGTTGACGTTTTATAAGTGAGCGACTTAAGGTCATTTCGTCGGCGTATTGCAATTCTGTTCCGATAGCCACACCACGTGATAAGGTTGTAATAATAATCGGTTGACCATTCAGTTTTTTATACAAGTAAAAATTGGTTGTATCACCTTCCATCGTGGGACTTAAAGCGAAAATGATTTCTGTCACAATTCCGGTTGATGCTTTTTCAACCAAGGATGATATGTTTAAATCTGCAGGACCAATTCCATCCATTGGAGAAATTATTCCACCCAAAACATGGTAAATTCCTTTGTATGATTCAGTCGCTTCAATCGCTAAAATATCACGTATATCTTCAACAACACAAATAATAGAGTGATCGCGACGTTCATCTGAGCAAATAGAACAAACTTCGTTGTCAGAAATATTCCCACAAGAACTACACATCTTTGTGTTTTGTTTCATCTCGATGAATGAACGCGAAAATTGTTCAATTTCATCTTCAGATCTATTCAATAATTGGAGAACCAAGCGCAATGCTGTGCGTTTTCCAATACCAGGAAGTGAAGACAATTGCTCAACAGCATTCTCAATATGTTTCGATGGAATATTCACGATTTAAAAGTAATCAAATCCTTCTTTGAATGAAAAGTTTTCAAGTTAAATCAGAGTATTTTATTGTGAATGCTTTGCTTTTAGTCAAAAAGCTTAACTTTGTCTAGATTCAATTTGAAATGTCAAAAAACGAAGTTAACATCCGAAATAAACGCGCAAAGTTTGAGTATCACTTACTTGAAACGTTTACTGCTGGAATTCAACTTGGTGGAACTGAAATCAAAAGTATTCGAAATGGAAAAGCGAGTATTCTAGAAGCATATTGTGTATTTGTGAATGGAGAGGTTTTTATTCGAAATATGCACGTTACGGAATATGAGAATGCATCATTTTACAATCATAAACCGCGAAGCGATCGCAAGTTGTTATTGAATCGCAAGGAAATTGACAAGATTGAAAAGTTCTTGAAAGTAAAAGGAAATACCTTAATTCCTTTAAAAATGTTTCTTTCGGATAAAGGTTGGATCAAATTGGATATTGCATGCGCACAAGGTAAAAAGCTGCATGATAAACGTCAAGACTTAAAAGAGAAAGACGACAAACGTGACATGGATCGCGCAATGAAACGCTAAGCTAGATAAATCCTAAAGTTATAAGGTGTGCCCAACGATCGCTCATGATTAAATAAATGAACATGAGACTAGTTGAAAAATACAACGCAATTTGATACCCAAGTGTATACCAAACAGTTCTTCTTTTTAAGAAAACAATCAGCATCGGTAGTAAGAAAAAAATCAGGACAATCCAGTGCAGCGAATAAAAACTGAAGATAATTGGATATACTGCAAGGTGCGTTTTTTGATCAGAAATTATAGTTACTGCATTATGGAAAACCCACGTTTTTTCAATATATACATCAGGATAATCATCATATAATCGATGATCTAAGAATTCTAGAAAGTACTCATCTCCATTGGCTGTTACGATTAAATTTCGTGCTACTGAATGTCCACCATTGTCAATTCTATTGGCATAAAAAGTAATATTATCCTTAACAAAATGGCGCGGCAGAAAGTTGTCACAAATGATGAGTAGCGACAAAATAACTCCCAAAAAAGCAGCGAATTTTAGTGTTTTCCATTTTCGACCACGAAACAAATTCTGAAAATAATATTCGTTTTCTTGCCGTTCCTTTTCTTGCTGCTCAAAAATTCGCTGTTTAGCTTCTTTTACGCGTTCTTCCGAAGTCTTTTCAGCAGATTTAGAAATTGATCGACTTGTTCTCGGTGCTGGTTTTTTACCAATTAGAATTTCATAAGCATCCGTCAATTGTAAGAATTCCTCCTTTGCTTTAGGTGAAGGATTTCTATCTGGATGAATACGCATCGCCAATTTGCGGTACTTCTTTTTGATCTCATCTTGTGATGCAGTTTCCGGAAGGCCCAATATTTGAAAATACTTTTTCAAGATTCTATTGAAATCAGTTTTAATGTCTCCAAACGATTGATTTTACCACTTTCTGTGCGAATGAACTTTTGTAAAAAATATATCTCCTTTGGATTGTTGAATTTAGGCAATAATGACTTTAATTCAAAAAGTGTTGGTGCTTGTGTTATGGTTCCCTCGATGAGTAAAATTAATCGTTGACCTAATTGTTCGTCAGGAATTCCGCTGACAAAAAAGGATGTTTCAATATGCGTTGATAGCAGTTCTTCAACAGTTTCTGGATTTATTTTAATACCACCTGAATTAATAATAAAATCGGCTCTTCCTGTAAATTTAAAATGATGATTATCAATTAGTTCAATAAGGTCATTTGTAGTTAAATTTGAATATCCAATTTCTGGGTAATGCACACGTAATTGACCGTTTTCTTGAGAAAATTCTATTCCATTTAGAGCTTCAAATGTTTCCGTTTCTTCAGTTCCAACCTTTCGAATTGCTACATGAGAAATTGTTTCAGTCATACCATACGAATGATATGCCTGTATATTTTTACTACGTAATTCTGTTGAAAGCGATGTGTTTATTGGTCCGCCGCCAATTAGTATTGTTTGAATCGATTTTAGTTTTTCTGAATCAGTTTTTAGTAATTCTTCTACTTGTAATGGAACAAGCGCAATAAAATCAATATGATGATCACAATTTTTTAAAGGTGTTGAATTAACATCGCTTACTATCAAATTCAAATCTCCAACAATTGAGCGTACAATCATCATTTTCCCTGCGATTGTTTCAGGGGAAAGACAAAGTAGGGCAGTGTTTCCAGGTTTTAAAGCAAAATAATTCAGCGTTTTTTTTGCTGAAATCACCATATGTGATTTTAAAATTTCCGTTTTCTTTGGTGTTCCTGTTGATCCTGAGGTGTTTACTACAATTGTTTCGGCAGTCGAATTCCATTCCTCAATGAATGCAAGCACTTTATTTTTAAGTTCTGTAGATTGAGTAATAAATGTAATTCGTTCATTCATAGTTTATGGAATGGTTTTTGCCTCAAAGGTAACAACTTTGCAGCGGAAGTTTTTATACTCTGTTGGACGATTAAAAAAATGTTTGTAATTTAAACACAAAATAAACTAGAAATGAAAAGAATTCTTGGAATAGCAGCAATCGGATTAGTGTCAATGGCCTTTACAATGAAAAAAGCGCCAATTCAAAAACAAGAAGGCACTGGAATAAAATTTGAACACATTACATTGGAAGAAGCAAAGAAACTTGCTGCAGAAAATGAACAGTTGATTTTTATTGATTGTTACACTAGTTGGTGTGGACCTTGTAAGAAAATGGCAGCAACATCATTTATGAATGAAGAAGTTGGTGAAGTATTTAACGAGAGTTTCGTGAATTTAAAAGTTGACATTGAAAAAGATGCCGATGGACCAGAATTAGCTCGATTATACAAAATCAAAGCATATCCAACTTTATTGATTATCGACAGCAAAGGGAAGTTGATAAAAGAAGTCGTTGGTTTTCAAACAGAAGATAAACTGATTAGTTTAGCGAATTCTGTTAACTAAAACATTAAATAGTATTACAAGAAAGGTTGGTTCAAATGAATCAACCTTTTTTTTTGTCCACATTTTTTGCTCAATAAAAAAGCCGTCCCGAATAAACGGAACGGCTTTCTTTAAAAGTATGATGGATTAGTTTCCTTTTTCCATTTTTTCTTTCAATGCTGATAAAGCATCTAAATCACCTAATGTAGATTTCTCTGTATTTTGGTTGATTGCTTTTACAGCTTGAGAAGTTGATGAACCAGCACCACCTTTTTTACCTGCTGGTTTAGCAGATGTAGTTGGTTTATCTTCACCTTCTTCAAATGTACGTGTATGAGAAACAACGATTTTCTTAGACTCTTTGTTGAATTCGATTACTTTGAAATCAAGTGTCTCTTCAACTTTAGCGTTAGAACCGTCTTCTTTTCTCAAGTGTTTAGAAGGACAAATACCTTCAACACCGTAAGGAAGAGCAACAATTCCAGATTTGTCTTTGTTCTCGATAATAGTTCCTTGGTGTACTGAACCTTCTCCGAAGATAGTTTCGAATACATCCCATGGATTTTCTTCTAATTGTTTGTGACCTAAAGAGATTCTTCTGTTTTCTCTATCGATTTCCAATACAACAACTTCCATTTCATCACCTACTTTGCAGAACTCAGATGGGTGTTTGATTTTCTTTTGCCAAGAAAGATCAGAAATGTGAATTAATCCGTCAACACCTTCTTCTAATTCAACGAATACACCGAAGTTAGTGAAGTTGCGAACTTTTGCATTGTGTTTAGAGTTAACTGAATATTTTCCTTCGATGTTAGCCCATGGATCTGGCATCAATTGTTTGATACCTAAAGACATTTTACGCTCTTCACGATCTAATGTTAAAATTACTGCTTCAACAGTATCTCCAACAGTCATGAAATCTTGAGCAGAACGTAAGTGTTGTGACCAGCTCATTTCTGAAACGTGGATCAACCCTTCAACTCCAGCAGCGATTTCAACGAACGCACCGTAATCTGCCATAACTACAACTTTACCAGAAACTTTATCTCCAACGTTTAAGTCAGCATTTAAAGCATCCCATGGATGTGGTTGTAATTGTTTTAGACCCAAAGCAATTCTTTTCTTATCATCATCAAAGTCAAGAATAACAACGTTTAATTTTTGATCTAACTCAACAATCTCTTCTGGGTGGTTAACACGTCCCCAAGATAAGTCTGTAATGTGAATCAAACCATCAACACCACCTAAATCGATGAATACACCGTAAGATGTGATGTTTTTAACAGTTCCTTCCAATACTTGACCTTTCTCAAGACCAGAGATAATTTGTTTTTTCTGTTCTTCCAACTCAGCTTCGATAAGCGCTTTGTGAGAAACAACAACGTTACGGAACTCTTGGTTGATTTTAACAACTTTGAACTCCATGTTTTTACCAACGTAAACATCGTAGTCACGAATTGGTTTAACGTCAATTTGAGAACCTGGCAAGAATGCTTCAATTCCAAATACGTCAACAATTAAACCACCTTTCGTACGACATTTTACATATCCAGTGATAACTTCACCTGTACGTAATACGTCATTCACACGGATCCATGCTTTGTGCATACGTGCAGTTCTGTGAGAAACAACCAACTGACCAGTTTTGTCTTCTTGGCATTCTACATAAACGTCAACAGTATCACCAGCTTTCAAATCTGGGTTGTAACGGAATTCAGAAGCAGGAACAACTCCTTCTGATTTGTAACCAATGTTAATGATTACTTCTTTTTTTGTAACGATAACTACAGTTCCTTCAACAACTTCTTTCTCGTTGATTGAAGTTAAAGTAACTTCGTATTTGTCTGATAACTCAGAACGTTGGATTTTTGAATATCCGTCTAGTGCTAACGCATCCCAGTCGAAATCAGCAGTCCCCTGCGTGCTTGTGTTTTTTGCCATTTGGCTTTAATAATTGTATTTCGAGCACCCTAAAAACCCGAAAGTGATGAATACTAAACTGTCAAAATAGGGTAACAGTCTTGTTTTAAGGCTGCAAAGGTAGTGATAAAAATAGTAAAACCAACTTTTTAAGCATAAAAAAAGGCCGATGTTGGTCGACCTTTTAAACAATTGAATGTTTACTTATTTGATAGCGTCAATACGCTTTTTGTATTCATTTGCTTTCTCATAGTTTCCGATGCTACGGTAAATTTGAGACAAAATTGTTAATACATCCTTGTCGTTTGGATTTTTAGCAATAAATTTTTCAAGAGGAATTAACGCACGTTTAAATGTTTCTTCAGATTGCGCTGACATTTTATCGTAGTTAGGGTCTTTCAAATTTAATTGCCCTGCAGCTGTTCTTAAATCAGCAGCCCATGTTACAAGGTGTGCACCTAATTGATACAAAGCATCTTCATATTCTGGATCAATTTTTAACGCCTCGTTTAATGCTGTTTCAGCTTTTTCGTTTTGCTTAAGTTCAATATAAATTGTTCCAATCGTATAGTGAAGTTGTTTGTTTTTTGGGTCAGCAGCAATTGCTTCTGATAAAGCCGCTTCAGCTCCAGCTGCATCGCCTGCATCAATGTTTGTGTTAACCAATTCTAACAGTAAATCGCGATCACTTGGGTACTTTTTACGTCCTTCAGATAAAATAGCTTTTGCTTCTGCTGAATTGCTCGCTTTTCTATAACAAGCAGATGCACTTCTGTATGTACCAGGAGCTTTGTAACCAGTTCTTGCTGCCTCAGAATACATTTTTGCCGCTTTAGCGAAATCATTTGCTTTTTCATAACAAACTGCAGAGTTGTAGATTGACAATGTGTCAACTTCGTTAACGCCTGAAGAAAGTTTAACTTGCATTTCATATGCTTCAGCACATTCAGCAAATTTCCCTTGATCATAAAGCGCATTGATTCCCATTGAGAACAAAGCTTTCTTTTGATCGATTGACGCTTTGATATCCTCTTTGTATTTTGTGCTAATACTTAAGGATTTTTGATAGCTTTCAATTCCAGTATTGAAATAGTTTTCAGCATTTGCACTCATGAAAGCTGTATCTGTTGCGAAAGCCATTAAATAACCCGTGTAGATTTCACCTTTATAAAAAAGTGTCTTAGGGCTTTCTTTTGTTGTTTCGTTCACAGCAGCTAAGTCAATAAACCCTTTTGCTTTTTCAATTGCTTTCTGTGCAACTTCCATGTCTCCTGTACCTGTCAACATTAACATAGTCATGGCGTCAGAGTATTTCTTGTATTCAATGGCTGCTGAAGTTTCGTTCGTTTTTTGCGCCATTACTTGCGAGCTGAATAATACAACTCCTGCAAATGCTATAAATTTATTTTTCATCGTTTTTTTCATTTGGATGCATTTTTCTTTTTATTCCACAACCGGCGTTTCAATATCCGTGCCATTTTCTGGTTCAATTGGATTTCCTTCTTCATCTAGAAGTGTTTCCTCTTCGTCTTCAGATCTTGGTACACGAGCAATTGCTGCAATTTCTGCACTTCCTTTCAAGTTGATCAAACGAACACCTTGAGCGGCTCTTCCCATTGTACGAATTGTATCAATGTGCATACGAATTGTTACACCAGCTTTCGTGATAATCATCAAATCTTCTTCGTCAGTAACGTTAAGAATCGATAATAATGGACCAGTTTTATCTGTAATGTTCAATGTTTTAACACCTTTTCCACCACGATTTGTGATACGGTAAACTGGTTCTTGGTCTTCTGGATCATTCAAGAATGTACGTTTTCCATAACCTTTCTCAGAAACAACAAGAATTGTCGAGAATACATCTTCAACGCAAATCATACCAACAACTTGATCGTTATCTCCACCAAGAGTTACACCGCGAACACCAGAAGCATTTCTACCCATTGGACGAACAGTTGACTCGTTGAAACGAATCGCACGACCTGAACTTGTTGCTAAAACAATTTCATTTGTTCCGTTTGTTAATTTAGCTTCTAATAATTCATCGTTGTCACGAATAGTAATGGCATTAATACCATTTGAACGTGGACGAGAATATGCTTCTAAAGATGTTTTCTTAATTACACCTTGTTTAGAACACATAACGATAAAGTTGTTTTCAACGTAATCTTTATCTGTCAAATCTTGAACTTTCACATACGCTTTTACTTTGTCGTCTTGTGGAATGTTGATCAAGTTTTGAATAGCTCTACCTTTTGATAATTTATTTCCTTCTGGAATTTCGTAAACACGCATCCAGAAACATCTTCCTTTTTCAGTGAAGACTAATAAATAGTTGTGGTTCGTAGCAACAAATAAATGCTCTAAGAAATCTTTATCACGTGTAGTTGAACCTTTCGATCCCATACCGCCGCGATTCTGAACTTTATATTCAGTAAGACTTGTACGTTTGATGTAACCAGCGTGAGAAATTGTAATAACAACTTCCTCATCAGCAATTAAATCTTCCATTCTCATTTCTGAAGCAGAATATTCAATTTGCGAACGACGCTCATCACCGTATTTTTCTCTAACTTCTAATAATTCGTCTTTGATGATTTGCATACGACGATCTTCATTTGCTAAGATGTCTTTTAAATCTGCAATCAATTTCATCAAATCTTCGTATTCAGCACGTAATTTATCTTGCTCTAGTCCTGTTAATTGACGTAGACGCATTTCAACAATTGCACGTGATTGAATATCAGAAAGAGCAAAACGAACCATTAAGTTTTCTCTCGCTTCTTCTGGAGATTTAGATGCACGAATGATTTTAATTACTTCATCAATATTATCTGATGCAATAATTAAACCTTCTAAAATATGCGCTCTTTCCTCAGCTTTGCGTAATTCGTATTTTGTTCTTCTAACAATTACTTCGTGACGGAAATTCACAAAGTGAGTAATTAGATCTTTTAAGTTCACCATTACTGGTCTTCCATCAACTAGACAAATGTTGTTTACAGAGAAAGAAGTTTGTAGGGAAGTAAACTTGAATAATTTATTTAAAACGACATTCGCGATTGCATCACGTTTAATTTCATAAACGATACGCATACCATTTCTATCCGATTCATCACGGATATCAGAAATACCTTCGATTTTTTTATCGTTCACCAATTCAGCAGTCTTTTTAATCATGTCTGCTTTATTGACTTGGTAAGGAATCTCTGTTACGATGATTTGCTCACGACCATTTGCTTCTTCGATTTCAGCCTTAGCACGCATAACAATACGTCCACGACCTGTAAGCAAAGCTTCACGAACACCTTCGTATCCATAAATAATACCTCCTGTTGGGAAATCAGGCGCTTTTACATATTTAATAAGTTCTTCAATTTCGATATCCTTATTATCTATGTAAGCTGTAATACCATCAATAACTTCAGTTAAGTTATGTGGCGCCATGTTTGTAGCCATACCAACTGCAATCCCTGAAGCACCATTAACTAAAAGGTTAGGGATTTTTGAAGGTAAAACTGTTGGCTCTTCTAAACTATCATCGAAGTTAGGAGCAAAGTCAACTGTTTCTTTGTCCAAGTCATTCAGCATTTCTTCAGCAATCTTTTTAAATCTTGCTTCCGTATAACGCATTGCTGCTGGACTATCACCATCGACAGAACCAAAGTTACCTTGTCCGTCCACTAAAGGATAACGTAAAGACCATGGTTGCGCCATACGCACCATTGTATCATAAACTGAGCTATCACCGTGAGGGTGGTATTTACCTAATACCTCACCAACGATTCTCGCTGATTTTTTATAAGGACGATTTGAGAAGACTCCTAAGTCTTGCATACCATATAATACACGTCTGTGTACTGGTTTAAACCCGTCACGCACATCTGGTAGCGCACGAGATACAATTACCGACATCGAATAATCGATGTAGGCTGACTTCATTTCATCTTCGATGTTAATTTGGATTATTTTTTCTCCATCTGCCATCTTGTCACAATTTTTTATTTAGCACATTTATTGTGCTGGTTAAAGCAAGTTTCGAAATTAGTTATTTTGCACCTATGGAAAACACTGAGAAAGGTGTTTTTACTAACAAAAATCTGTGGAAAATTGACTTTTTCGTTTACTTATTAACAATTTTTTCGTTTTATATTTGTAAGTAAGGATAAATAGGCATTTTTATCCTAGAAAGTTAAAAAGTATGGAAGCAAAATTTTCACCCCGAGTTAAGGATGTAATTAGTTACAGTAGGGAAGAGGCGTTGAGATTAGGGAATGATTTTATTGGTGTTGAACATTTGTTACTGGGTATTATCCGTGAAGGAGATGGTACTGCCATAAAATTGTTGAACGAGTTTCATTTGGATTTAAAGCAAATCCGTGTTGAGGTTGAACAGAGTTTATTGAAGTCTGCAAATCCGGTTGCTCAACCAATGACAAATATCCCGCTTGTTAAACAGGCGGAAAAGGTGTTAAAAACCACTTATCTTGAAGCGAAATTATATAAAAGTCCAATGATTGGTACAGAGCATTTGTTGCTCTCTATATTAAAGGATGAAGATAGTTTTGCTTGTAGGGTTTTAAATAAATATGGAGTTATTTACGATAATGTTAAAGACGAATTAGAAGCAATGATTGAAGAAAACACAACTCCTCGAGCAGAATTTCCAGGAGGTTCAGAAGAAGAAGGTGGAGAACAATATTCTGCACAACGTAAACCCGCAGATCCAAAATCAAAAACTCCTGTTTTAGACAATTTCGGTAGAGATTTAACTAAAATGGCGGAAGCTGGGAAATTAGATCCAATTGTTGGACGTGAAAAAGAAATTGAACGCGTTTCTCAAATTTTATCTAGAAGAAAGAAAAATAATCCAATTTTAATTGGTGAACCTGGAGTTGGTAAAAGTGCCATCGCAGAAGGATTAGCACTTAGAATTGTTCAGCGCAAAGTTTCACGCGTATTATTTAATAAACGAATCGTTTCGTTGGATTTAGCTTCGTTGGTTGCTGGAACAAAATACCGTGGTCAATTCGAAGAGCGAATGAAAGCAGTGATGCAAGAAATCGAGAAGAATCCGGATGTGATTTTGTTTATCGATGAGATTCATACAATTATTGGTGCTGGTGGTGCAAGTGGTTCATTGGATGCGTCAAACATGTTTAAACCAGCCTTGGCGCGTGGTGAAATGCAAGCAATTGGTGCTACGACCTTAGATGAATACCGTCAGTATATTGAAAAAGATGGAGCTTTAGAGCGTCGTTTCCAAAAGGTAATTATTGAACCAACAACAATTGAAGAAACAATTCAAATTTTGAATAACATCAAAGAGCGTTACGAAGAACATCATTCAGTTACGTTTACAGATGAAGCAATTGCTGCTTGTGTGAAATTGACAGAGCGTTACATTACAGACCGCCATTTACCAGATAAAGCGATTGATGCATTGGATGAAGTTGGTTCACGTGTGCATTTGAAAAACATTAATGTTCCTCAAGAAATTTTGGATGTTGAAGCGCAAATCGAAGCGTTGAAAGAACAAAAAAATGAGGTAATTAAATCACAACAATACGAAAAAGCAGCTGAATTAAGAGATAGCGAACGTAAGTTACAAGATCAATTAGAAGCGGCTAAAAAACGTTGGGAAGAAGATTCTAAAACGAATCGTGTTACGGTAACAGAAGAACATGTTGCAGAAGTAGTATCGATGATGTGTGGAATTCCAGTTACACGTGTTTCACAAACGGAAACAGGTAAATTGGTACACATGGGTGAAGAACTTCGTGGTAAAGTGATTGGACAAGATGAAGCAGTTTCTAAAGTTGTTAAAGCAATTCAACGTAATAGAGCTGGATTGAAAGATCCAAATAAACCAATTGGTTCGTTCTTCTTCCTAGGACCAACAGGTGTTGGTAAAACACAATTAGCGAAAGTTTTAGCGAAATATTTATTCGATACAGAAGATGCGTTAGTTCGTATTGATATGTCTGAATACATGGAGAAATTCTCAATCTCTCGTTTAGTTGGAGCGCCTCCGGGATACGTTGGATATGAAGAAGGTGGTCAGTTAACTGAGAAAATTCGTCGTAAACCGTATTCGATTATCTTATTAGATGAGATTGAAAAAGCGCATCCAGATGTATTCAACTTGTTGTTGCAAGTATTGGATGATGGACACATGACGGATGGTTTAGGTCGTAAAATTGATTTCAAGAATACGATTTTAATCATGACTTCGAATATTGGAGCACGTCAATTGGCAGATTTCGGATCTGGAGTTGGTTTCGGAACTAAAGCGAAAGAAGAATCACGTGATGAGAATGCAAAAACTGTAATTCAAAATGCATTGAGAAAAGCGTTTTCTCCTGAGTTCTTAAATCGTATTGATGATATGATTTTGTTCAAATCATTGGATCGTGATAGTATTCATAAAATCATTGATCTTGAATTGGCGAAATTGTATGGTCGAATCAATGAGTTGGGTTACCAAATTGAAATGACTGAAAAAGCGAAAGATTTTATCGTTGACAAAGGGTATGATGAAAAATATGGTGCACGTCCATTGAAACGAGCGATTCAAAAATTCATCGAAGATCCACTTGCTGAAGAAATCATTCGAGCAACTTTGCAAGAAGGAGATAAAATCAAAATCGATATCATTGATGGTCAAGAAGAGTTGGCAATCAAAATCGAAAAAGGAAAATCGAAATCAAAATCAAAAGAATAATTCAAAGGTCGTCGAAAGGCGACCTTTTTTTGTACATTGCTTTTCAAAGTTGAATAAATGGTTAGATTTTTAGCTACAAGTTCTTTAGGAATTATCACTGTATTTTTGCTGAATCACTGTGTTTCGGTAAAGGTTCAAATGCGCGATTATGTTACTGAAAACGTAATTATTCTTGTTGTAGATGGTCCGCGTTATTCAGAAACATGGGGTGATAATTCACATGCAAATATTCCAAAAATGGATTCTGTTTTAGCTTCCGAAGGAATGATTTGTTCCAATTTTTACAATTTAGGAGAAACATTCACAACTGCTGGACATACAGCAATTACAACAGGATATTATCAGTCAATCAATAATTCAGGGGCCGAAAGCCCAAGCCATGTATCATTCTTTCAGTTATTGTTGAAGGAGAAAAATTGGACATCAGAGGATGTTTGGCTGGTAACCAGTAAAGACAAATTAGCACGATTAGCAAATACAACAGATTCAGATTGGAAAGATCAATTTATTCCCTCGATGAATTGTGGTGTAAATGGTTTGGGAACGGGTTACCGCGATGATAGTACGACTTTCACCGTTATAACAGATGTTTTGCAAAATCATCATCCGAAAGTGTTGTTTGTAAATTTCAGAGAGCCAGATTATTCTGGACATCAAGCGAATTGGGTGAATTACATCAAAGGAATACAAGATACTGACGAATATGTGTATCAAATTTGGCAAATGATACAAAACGATCCTTTCTATGCAGGTAAAACAAGTTTATTTGTTACGAATGACCACGGAAGACATTTGGATGGCGTAAATGATGGTTTCCCTTCACATGGAGACGGTTGTGATGGTTGTCGACATATTAATTTCTATGCATACGGGCCAGATTTTAAAAAGAATGTAGTTTTCTCTAATTCCTACAGCTTGGTTGATTTGAATGCAACAATTCTTGAATTACTAAATGTAAGGAATCGTTCAACCTCTGGAAAAGTAATGATCGAATTATTTAATTAATTTCCATACTTCTTAATTATCGCTATTTGTCCTGCATGATACGTTGTGTGTGAAATGATTCGACCAAACGCTTCCGCTTTTATTTTTGAACCAAATTCTTTCGTAACAATTGTTTCGCTCCAATTTTCTTCCGATTGTTTCATTATTATTGCTTCTAATGTTTGAAAGGATTTGTTCGTATAAGCTATAAGTTCGTTCAAATTAGTCCATTCACCAGAATCTTTTTGATCGATTACCGTTTTTGCAATCACAGAAACAGTTGAATCTCCAAAGACATTTTTAGCAAACAATAATTCAACATCACCGATGTGCCGCATTAAAAATCCAATACTGTTTGAATTTGGAGCAATTTTCTTCTTTAAATCATCCTCATTTAGTTGACTCAATTGGTTCGAAAAGCGTGTTCTCGCTTCTGTCCATAATGCAAGTAGGGAAGTGGTCGTGCTCATAGTTACTTAATTAGAATTAAACTACTTTGTGCGATTCCCACCAACCAATGTTTGACATTTGCTTCAATGTTTACATAATCACCATTTTTCAAGGTGATATTCGCATTGTTTTCGTCTTCATAAACAGTTTCACCAGAAATACACACTAAAAACGCTGGTACTTTTGTGATATGTTCTTTTAGAAATCCATTTTTTTGAAGTGAAATATGGATTACTTTTCCTTCACTTGCTTCAAAAAGTTTACTGGTTTCTAAAGGAAGATTTTG
>JBDKHH010000326.1:0-4989 GCA_039797785.1 Bacteroidota bacterium
TGATTAATAAAGTTGGAACTTTGTTACATGATACAGCTTTCGTCGCTGGAATAAATGAAAGTAATTTAAGTACGTTGAGCATTTATCCAAATCCCACAAATGGATTAGTATCAATTTCAGGAATTTCAGGAAGCTTTTCTGTTATCGTTTTTGACAATACTGGTAAAGAATTGAAAAGAATAAAAAACACTCCAACAATTGATTTATCTGAATTTTCTTCCGGACACTATCTTCTAGAAGTGATGGATGAGAAAGGTAATTCAGTTGTAAAAAATATTGTGATTAGTGATTAATCAGCCGCGGCTGATTGCTAGAAATAAAAAAAGCCCCACATGTGCGGGGCTTTTTTTATTGTTGTTTGTTCTTGGTTTACATCCATTTAGATGCGAAAACGTTAAACTCTTCTCTTAAATCATTGAAGTTCTTTTCGAAAGAATCAACCAAATCTTGTTCTTGCGCATGGTATTCTACTTTACGGTGGTCAACTGCTACTGGATTTGATTTAATTTCTTCAATTAAAGCTGCCTCATTGATTTTTACAGCGTGAAGAATTTCATCGATATTGTTACGTTGAATGATCAATTGATTTTGAAATCTTTCTACTTCTGCCAATGCATCGTTACTCGAATTTTTAGAAGCAATTTCTTCCAATCTCCCTTTCAAAATTGTTACTTCATCTTTGTAGAAGTTCAATTTATTCGTCCATTCTGTGTTTTCCTCGTGTTGCTTGTAAATTGATTCGTTTGTGCTCATAATTCTCCAATTATTTAGTTGAACTGTTATTTAATACTGAGTTAATCACTGTGTTAACTCTTCATTACAAACTTCGCTAAATAACCCTATAAAAAACATGAGATAGGTCATGGATGATGCTGATTGATGTCAATTATGAATTCGTGATTTGTGATTTGTGATTTGTGATTCGTAATTTATTTCTTCTCCTTTTCGTAACCGATTTGATTTGCTTTTTTCACTAAACTTTCATTCACTGCTGTTCCAAAATCATCTTGACCTTCAGGAAGTTTTTTCATTTCTTCATCAATGTATTTTTGACGTTCCACAGCCAATTCGTTGATTTTGGTTTGGTACATCTCACGTTCCTTACGTTTTTCGTCCAACAAAGCGTTTTTTTCCTCTTCTGTTTTCCCTTTAAATTCGTCAGGCAACTCAGCCTCTGGAATTGTTGCTAAACCAACTGATCCTTTATCAACTGCATCAATTAAATCCCATGACTCATTTTTGTAGGACGCTTTTGATTTTACAATTGCACGTTCAGCTTTAACTGAAACAGCTTCAGATTGTGCGTTCATGTCTTGAGTCAATTGATTTGATTTTTTCACACTGCCTAGTGAACCATAGCCATAATATGTTCTGTTTAAGGAATCATTGTAGTTGTTTATTTGGGTGTCGTATGGTGTATCGATATGGACGACTTGTTTATTCGCATCAATATTGAAATAATCACCACCTGCAATTGTTGCACAATCTTTCCAAAACTCACGTACTCCTTGATCGTAATTTCCACAATAAATTGTATTCACAAAAATGGAACGACTTCCCGCTGTTTTGCACACTTCATTGTAAGCGATTGATCCTTGATTGAACGGTTCATTTCCTGCAATGTAGATCATTTTTAAATCTAAAGGATTTGAAGACCATGCTAATTCCTGCATTGATTTTTGGATCACCGCACCACAATATTCGTCTCCACCATTTGTTGTTAAACCGAATAATTTCTCTGAAATCAAGTCTAGATCTGTTGTCAATGCCGTTTGCAGACGGATATAATTGTTATCCAATGTCAAAGTGGAATTTCCGTAATCGTAGAGTGCAATTTCAATGGTTGGCATTTGTCCTTGGTAACGCAAAGCACTCAGCTCATTGATAATACTCCAAATTCTGGTTTTGGCTTGATCAATTAAACCATCCATACTATTTGAGGTATCAAACAAAATTGCCACTTGAACTCTTCGCGGACTTGGTTGAATGATTGGTGTGATTTGCGCTAGGCTGTTAAAAGCAACAATAAATACTGAGCTTAGAGAAAGAAATACATTTGTCATATGGCTAAAAATTGATTTTCAATTGTCATATGGAATCGCAAAACAAAATTATTTTCATTCACTTCTGTATCGAAAATTATTTTGTCTTACTTATTTCATACATCAAGATTTGATTCTTCTTACATCCTGATTGTGAAAACGTTCAAATGAATTTATTTTTTATTATTCTGATGTTCAATGATTGGGTCGTAGCAACATTTCATAACCACGTCCACTTTTTGATTGTTCAAATGAACCTCCTCCATTTTTGGCGAAATGTAAGGAATATCTAAATTCAATCCTCTAAGAATGATTAGAACACCAACAAGTGTCAACATATAAGGAACGACTTTCGTTAATTTATTACGCAATTGCATGCTAATTTTATTCGCCGCAAATCCCACAAGAATCATTGTTGCTAAGGTTCCGACACCAAATGCAGCCATTGCATAAACACTTTTTAATGGTGAACCAGCAACTAAGGCATTGGTTAGACCAACATAGACCATTCCGCAAGGTAAAAGTCCATTTAACATGCCTAATAAAGACAATTTAAAGGGGATATTTGATGCAATTACTTTTCCTAGATTTTTGCTTACAAATCCTTCAATACCAAGCTTTGGGCTTCCGAAAGAAATGTGAACAGATAACCATTTTCTCCAGGCATATAGAATCATAAAAATACCAGCGATAATACTTACCCATTGTAAAAAGCCAAATGTTTCGATTGTAATTCCAACACTACCAATTATAAAACCGAGCCATGCGTATGTTAGAATTCGTCCAACATTGTATTGTAGAACTCCAGATAAGATTGTAAAAGAGTTTGTTCTGTTAACTGGAATGGCCATGGCGATGGGTCCGCACATTCCTACACAATGTAGACTTGATGCGAGACCCAATACCAATCCCTTTAACAATACATCATCCATTTTAGATGGTTACTGATTCTTTTTGGAGACATGGTTTATTGTCGACCATGTAACTTAGTTCCACAGTGTACAAACCTTTTTCCAGTTCTTTTTTATTGATTAAAAATGACTTCGTTCCCTCAATCTTGAATAATTTATCCATTTTCTCATCATTTGGACGAGACAAATGCAATTCGATTTTTTTAAATTCACCTTCAGGCACTTTAACAATCACAAATTCTTTATTGGAAATTATTTCAATTTTTGATTCAAGTTTATTCGCATTTTCTTGAGCTGTAATTTCCTGCTGATAATTGATTTCGCGTTTGTAATAATCTTCGCTTTCCAAATCAACTCTATTCATCATCAGCCCAACAACCAAAACGATTATAAACGTCATGAATGCTGCCATTCCAATTACAATACCTTTACCCCAATTCATATTTAAAATTTTATAACATTGGACCTATAAACTTCGTCTTAACGGTTTCGATTACTTCACCATTCCCTATAATTTGAACATGAAGAATTGTTTTACCGTGATCGATTTTATCCATTGGTAATTTGATAATAAAACGTTCTTTCAGATAGAATTCTTTTTTCAATTTGAATTTATCTACGACCATTTCAATCTCACCATCTGGATCGTCCAGTTTCAAAGTTACAATATAGTTTTTACTTGTCTTATTTGTTAAGTTAATTTCGAAGATATTACTCACTTTTCCGTCATTGGTTAACTGATACGTTGTTCCGCGTTGACGAATAATCGTTGTTTCGAAATCTTTACGCGTAATCAGCAACAATAAAAGAACAACCATCATTGCTCCTAATAGAACCGTATACGCTTTCACTCTTCGTGTCCATTGGAAAGGTGTTCTGTTTTTAATACCGTTCTCAGATACAAAACGAATCAATCCTTTTTCCATTCCAACAGAATCCATGATATTATCACATGCATCCATACAAGCTGTACAATTGATACATTCTAGTTGCGTACCGTTACGAATATCAATTCCGGTTGGACAAACATGCACACAATGCCCACAATCGATGCAATCGCCTTTACCTGCAGCTATCCGATCTTCTCCTTTTTTAATTTTCGCTCTACCTTCCCCACGTTTATGGTCATAAGCAACAACCATTGAGTTTGGATCCAAAAGAACACCTTGAAGACGACCATAAGGACAAATTGTTGTACAAACTTGTTCTCTTAGTTTGGCGAACACCAAATAGAAAACTGTTGTGAAGATTACAATTGCAATTAACCCTCCTAAGTGAGTTCCGATTGGATCAGTTATAATTTTCCATAATTTATCACTTCCAATGATGTACGCCAAGAAAGTATTCGCAATGAGAAACGAAATAACCCAAAAGATAAAATGTTTTGATGTTTTTTTAATGATTTTATCTTTGGTCCAAGGAGCACCTTTTAATTTTTTCTGGTGAGTCCAATCCCCTTCAATCCAGTATTCAATTCGTCGAAATACCATTTCCATGAAGATGGTTTGAGGGCAAACCCAACCACAGAAAAAGCGTCCATATATAATAGTAAACAAAATGACGAAGATAATTCCAACGATTATTGACAATGCAAACAAATACATATCTTGCGGCCAGAATACTTTGCCGAAAAGTATGAATTTGCGTTCAATTAAATTAAATAATAATAGTTGGTGACCTCCGATTTTAAGCCACGGAGCCGTGAAAAGAAATGCAAGCAACAAATAACTTATAATTTTTCGTTTGTTGTAATACGGTCCGACAGGTTTTTTTGGAAAAACCCATACTCTTCTTCCTTTTTCATTAACAGTTGAAATGCGGTCTCTAAATCCCTCTTCATCTTTTACTTCATCTTCTTTCTCAATCATGATTTCTCAATTTTGTATACCTTTTCCCGTGTCGTTTTCAAGTGTTTATTGCAGTAACATACTCTTATGTAATATTAAGCTTATAAATAAAAAGCCGATGCAACATAGGTTACACCGGCTCTCTTTTGCGTATTACTTTTTGGCAGGATAAAGTTTCCCATCTGGGGC